>NZ_JBHSQV010000135.1:0-17738 GCF_042658665.1 Marinicrinis lubricantis | reverse complement strand
CAGTTCCTCGTGATGAACCTGGAACGCCGCTTGCGGCTTCTTTTTGTCCTCATTCTCAACATGCTGCTGAAACGTACCGCCTACAGACAATTTGCTCTCTAATGTTTCGTTCAGCAAGCCCTAAGTATCTTAATCTCATAAGGTAGCAACGGGAAATTGTTGCAGATAATCTCTTCAACTTCGGGTGAGGGTCTTGTCCTGTTCTGATCGAGCTTGATTAGATTGCTGGTCATATAACCGTCTTTAGGGCCGCCGGTATTTAGCTTATCATAGATGATTCTGCATGCTCTCCAGAAAGGTGTATGTCCCCATTTACCATCCCGCCTGAACCGGATGTAATCGTTCTGTAAGTCGCAAATTGCCTCCTCCGGTTCTCGATCTACGTGATCAATATATTGTCCCCAACCGTTTGTTTCCTTCCCAACAAATAGTACTTTGATCGAAGCCTCTTGATAAGGCTCATCCGCATCGATCAGAAACGGATTAGATAAGCTATGCAGGTTAACGTTCCCATCTGCAAGTGCTCCTTTCAACCGGTTCCAGTATTCCAAATACATCACCTGTAACTGCTCTCCGATCTGATTCATTCAACAGCAATCCTTTCATTCGGTTATGGTGATTGTCTACGAGAATCAACAATCCGGGTTTCAAAACGAAAAAAGACTTGGATCACTGTCGGCAAGCGACTGATACCAAGTCTTTCGTACAACAGGGGTGGGGCATGAAACGGCAGGCCACCCCCTCGCAAATAATGCAGGGTGGTATCCCCGGAAAATATATGTGATTTTTCCCCCTATTGGGCCTTTTTTATCGAATGCAGTCTTCTTTTAACGTCCTTTGCGATCCATAGCGTTCAGGAATTCGCGGGCCATTGTAAGCACGAAATTGACCTCATCTACGCTACGATCAGCTATTAATGTGTTCAAAGCCCTGATCTTATTCTGAATCTCATCTGCATCAGGATGCTTTGCATTGCCATCTGCAATCTCAAATAGCTCGGCAGGCTTGATTCCGAGTGCTGCAATGATCTTGCCCAGCGATTCCAGTGATATATTACGGGTTCCTCTTTCCACGTCGCTTATATAGCTATAGCTTAGGCCGGATTGCTCCGCCAACAGCTCTTGCGTCAGCCCTCTAAGCTTTCGGATGTTGCGGATTTGATCCCCAACCAATTGTTTGAATTCTACCATTACGTCACCCCTACTTCAGATTAGTAGAGGGCGACGGAGACGATTATCCTATCATAGTGACATTTGAACTACACATAAAAGTTAAATAACTGTATAATAGCCCTGACTGGCTACTGCCAGAATTCTACAAATTTCACCAATGGGAGGTGTCGCTAAACCAGAGGCAAAAAATCATCCAAAGGGAATCAGAAAATATCCATCCGCATCGAAAGGAGAAACAAACCATGTCAATGAAGAGAATGACATCGCTAATCATTACAGCACTTTTAATGTTCAGCATGCTTGGAACAGCATCGGCAGCACTGCCTGAGTACGGCGAAGAATGGCAGAATGCACCGGATAAGACACCATCAGTGTCATTTACAGACCTTCCGGCAACGCATTGGGCTTACAAGTACATAGCTGAAATGGTCAATCGGAAAGTGCTTGACGGCTATCCAGATCACAAGTTCCGTCCAGAGAACACCATCACTCGGGCTGAATTCGCAAAGATCATGGTAACGGCTTCGGGTATTCAACCAAACAAGGTGAATTATTCGTCATTTTCCGATATTCCGGCTACAAACTGGGCATCACCGTTTGCAGAAGCTGTTAAGGACTACATGAGCGGGTATCGTACGGCAAACGGTCAGTACATTTTCAATCCTTCTGCACCTGCCATGCGTGAAGATATCACAGTAGCCCTCGTCAAGTTAAAAGGATACGATATGAGCCGCTTGCCAGATCAAAGCACTATTCAAGCGATGTTTAGAGATTACAACGGCATATCCGAGTCCGCCAAAAATTACGTAGCCATCGCAGTCGAGAATGGATTGGTCTCCGGATTCCCCGATGAAACATTCCGTCCGCAAGCAACTGTTACTCGTGCTGAAGCTACAGTGATGATCTGGAGGGCGTACCAATATGGAAATGACAATAAAGAAGTCGGGGGCGGCAATCCGTCGACTACCTCACCAACGTTTCCGGCAACAAAACTAGATCCATCAGGAACGGGTTCATCACCATCTACCGAACCGCAACAGCCGTCACAAGCAGAGAAATTCAGTGTAGAAACGCTTGTTGGCGGATCAGGTGCAGGTGATGTAGACGGGCCTGTACGGATGGCCAAGATCAATCAGATCGACAGCATGGTTGTCGACAAGGACAATAACATCTACTTTCTGGACAGCCAGAAGATGAAGATTCGTAAATTCAACAACTCTAATGGAACTGTAGAAACCTACAAAGCCATTGATAAAGACTTCAACTGGGATTACAAGGATTCCAATGGGCAGAACAAGCACTTTGACTACAAAAGTCTGACACCGATGAAGCTGGCTTACAACAATGCAAACAACAAGCTGTACCTTGCCGCGAAGGTGTCGGCTCGTTCCATCATCTACGACATCACATCTGGCGTCAGTGTAGTAACATATGACCTGAACCATGAGGAAGCCCGGTTCTATGACTTCATCACATTTCCTGATTCCAAGAGCGTTCTGTACGGGGTCACAGGCACCCATGAATCGCATGTGTATGAGGGCCAGCTTAATCAGACTCAGGTAGAACGGGTAGCCAGCAGCACGGACTACAGTACAATTGATCTGTCTGATTACTACGGCTACGCTCCAGTTGCCGGGGCATTCGCGACAAACAACAACTTGTATGTGTTTGGACGGAGTAAAATGTACAGCCTGCAACTGTTTCCGGTAAAGGTGGACAAGGTATCTGAATATGAAGATATTCGTTTTGACAGCGTAGCCGCGAACAATGGCAAGCTGTATATGACGAATGCAGGAACAGTGTATGAGATGGGAGCGGGCGGTAATATGATTACCTTCGTTGACGAGAGCAATTTGAAATACAAGGATGGTAAACCGATCAAGAAAATGAAGCTGTTGAGCTTTGACAACAACGGCAATGTCATTTTCTACGATGGCGACAGCAAGTCCATCCGCAGAATCAATTTGTAAAAACCGCCGTCAGCGGGGGTGTTGATTTTTTATCTATCCACATAATCACTAATAAGAGTGAGAGTGCGGATGACGCTGCTATAAGAAGGAAGGTCTTATTTATGGCAACAACGGCATTGTTATTGAAAATCGTAGGAGCAATTATTCAAGTGAGCAGCATTGTCTACACGATTACCGCAATCTCGAAAAAGAGGGGAAAGCATATCTGGATCGGCGTTGCTTTGTTCATTGTTGCATGCCTGTTATTGACTCAGGCTACGCATATGGAAGACCGTATTCGCGGAGGATACGGATACTGAAGTGATTATGTTGACAGAAGCATCGCGGCGGAGAGGACGAATCTGTTCTTTCCGCTTTTGTCTGTATTAAAGGACTTAGCCGGGAGGCGGGATATACCATTGGATAAGCTCATCGAATTGTTTTTAGGGGAAGCAATAAAAGCGGGATTGCATAAGTTGTTCGGTCATAAGCCTAAGCGGCCCAAGGATACCGTCGGAAGTATCGGATGTCTGCTGATCATGGTGATGGTGGCTCTCTATCCGGTCGGTATCTATTGGCTTAAACCACGGCTGGGGGTCGGATCGTTTTGGTATGAACACATCTATACATGGCCGCTGTATATCATCGGCTTATGGTTTGCGTACTACCTTATTCGGTTTGTTCTCCACTGTCTAAAGGAAACTCCGTTCCTCACGATAATGCTTGCCGGAATCATTTGGTTCGGATGGTATGCACATAAAAGAGGGTGGATGTAGATAGTTGTGAATGATTCTGAATGTTAGCTGCCAGTTCTTTGATTCGGCTTGTTATATTCATGCAACGTTACAATTTTTCTATTTTAACGATATATAGAATATTGACTTGCCAGTAGAAGGGCATTATCAGTATAAAGCAGGGGTTCCCGACTGATTTTTCGGGAATTATGCCAGTATTAGATGGTACCGAGCCGGAGAACGGACATTTAATTAAATTCACTCCCAATTCACGTTACATTTTGAAATTGCATTCTATATATACTACGAAGCCAACCTGAGTATATCAGGCTGGCTTGTCTTGAAAAGGGACTTATAATAATGCAATTCCAATCTTCAGTAAGGTATCAATGTCATTACTCGTAACTTCTTTGTTCTCCGGATTAACTGACTTATATTCAGTGCTAACATGGTTAACCCCAAAAAGAAATTTCAATTTTTCGCAAAACTCGCTTTCTCTATTTGCAATGACGACCAGAACAGTATTGTCGCTTCTTAATCCAACGACCATTAAGTCATTCTCTTGAGCGAAATTAATAGCATTAGATTCAGTATAGTATAACCGGTGTTCTGTTCTGTAAGGGTCATATTCCCTCGCATCATACCAAGTTAAACTTCCTGTATCCTGAATCATTTTTCCCTGTTTGTCTACATAAATGAATCTCGCATTAAAATACTGTCTTTTCAACCCGAAGATATTTTTCAAAACTCTTACCCCATGAAACTCATGCTGATTGCTATTCCACTTATTGATTTCAACGGAACTTAGTATTTTTGCGGCAACACCTTTGAAATACAGAGATAAAAAGTCCATTTAATAGCCCCCTTGCTAATCGATAGTAATCCGGTTTTGTTTTTCGTATAACTCTATCTGCCAGCCAGCTATTCTTGGAAGTGTGTTTATTATAAATATCGGTCCAAAATTCCAGAATTTTGATACTGAACAAGGCGGAAAGTCATATTTATCCTGTTGCAAGAGGGTCTTAAGACCTGCGTTCAAAATATAGTTTGCGAAAATGTGTTCGTTTATGATATTCTTATGTCAAAAACGTTCCCCCTGGGAATATTTTTGACAGGGAGGCCTATTAAATTATGAAAACATTCAAGGATACGGAATTTGCTTACATAAGAGAGAAGACAGGATTCTCAGTAAAGGAAGTTTCTGAATTACTCGGAAAAAGTGAACGAACAATTTATCGCTGGGAGAAGGGTGAGTCACTGCCTGATGAAAATCTGCTTAGAGAACTAAAAAGCATCTATAATGTACGTTCAGGACGTCAGCCGGATAATGACTTCAACTTCAGATTTATTGATCTGTTTGCAGGTATTGGCGGTTTGCGAAAGGCTTTTGAATCAATCGGTGGCAAGTGTGTATTTACCAGTGAGTGGGACTTGGCATGCAGAAAAACCTATCAAGCCAACTACAACTGCGATCATCCGATAAATGGTGATATTCGCGATGTTGATCTGGACAACATGCCCCAATATGACGTGCTCGTTGCAGGGTTCCCGTGTCAACCTTTCTCCATTGCCGGAGTGTCAAAGAAAAAGTCTTTGGGTCGTCCTCACGGGTTTCATGATGCTACACAGGGTACGCTTTTTTTTGACGTAGCACAAATGATAGAACGCCACAGACCCAAGGCATTTCTGCTTGAAAATGTAAAGAATCTGGTTAGCCATGACAAGGGTAATACCTTCAAGGTAATCATGGCTACATTAAAAGAAGAACTTGGATATCATGTAGACTTTCGGGTGATTGATGCGAAACATTTTGTTCCCCAGCATCGGGAACGTATCTTTATAGTAGGATTTCGGGATGATGTCGGGTTTGCTTTTGATAATATGAAGCTACCTCAATCGGGGCCAAAACTCGGCTCGATCTTGCATAAGGAAGACGGATCAGAAGCACCTGAATCTCCGTATACTGAAGCTCCTGAAGGCAGGGTTGCTGACAAGTATACGCTGAGTGACAGGCTGTGGGAGTACCTTCAGAACTATGCGGAGAAGCACAGAGCAAAAGGAAATGGCTTTGGATATGGATTATTCGGTCCAGATGACGTCGCCCGCACCCTGTCTGCACGTTATTACAAGGACGGATCGGAAATACTGATCAGACAGGAAGGCAAGAATCCGCGGCGGTTAACTCCTCGTGAATGTGCAAGGTTGATGGGATTTGACAAAACGGGTCACAAACCATTTGTAATCCCCGTTTCGGATACACAGTCATACAAGCAATTCGGGAACTCTGTTGCAGTGCCTGTTGTTGAGGCTGTGGCTTCACATATGCTTCCGTACATCTTTAAAGCGATGAGAGCAACCAAGGATGCAGATCAGGTTCAAATGCTTTTTGAAAAGGTTGAAGCATATGTCTGACATCGTTTCACCTGAAACCAGAAGCCGGATGATGGCCGGGATCAAGAGTAAGGATACGAAGCCGGAAATGATTCTGAGAAAAGGACTTCACAAGCTGGGATTCAGATATCGACTTCATGACCGAAGCTTGCCGGGGAAGCCAGACATGGTCTTTCCCCGGTACAAGGCGGTCATTTTTGCTAACGGCTGTTTCTGGCACGGCCATTCCTGTCATCTGTTCAAGTGGCCATCATCAAATGAGGAGTTCTGGCACAACAAGATCAACCGAAACATGGAAGTGGACAGGGAGAACTTGGCTCGGCTTCGGGAGATGGGCTGGAGAGTCGGAATTGTATGGGAATGTTCATTAAAAGGAAAATACTGCATCAATAGCGAAGAAGTAATAGAACTATGTGCCTAGTGGTTGCAGACGACGGATATGACATCTATAGAGATTGGTGGGCAATGCTGACAAACCATGATTTGTGAGGGTGTTATCGAATGAAGAGAGGCTTTCTTTCGCAATATTTTGAAGGGGTGGCAATAAAGCGGCTCACTGCCGTAGAGGCAAATCGTTCCAAATCCAACCAGCATGAGTTCAACGGTGTCAGGCTTTTGAGGAATCTGTTGGGTGATGGGGAAAGAACGAGCACGGCCCGATTTTTGTGGTTATCCGGTGAAAACGAGGGTATTACTTCTGAAGGAAGAGTAACATGGTACGACTCAAGAAAGAGGCAAACACATCGATCTGCCGAGTACAGGCTTTATTTTAATAGCAACCCTGTAATGGATGTGGCCAAAGAAGGCGACCTTCTTATTGTTGCTAAAAGACCCGATGACGAGATTTATATAATTGTTGTACCTGAAGAGAGCACATTCGAGAATCAATTGTTGTGGTTATTCGACGTTCAATTGATAGACAAACAATTCACGTATCAATCCTTTGAAGAGGATAATGACCCAGAAGTTGATTTTGTTGTTCGCTATATCTTAGAGGAACTGGGTATTGAAGTTTCAGACCCGGATGGTAGTTATCTGGACAGTATAATTGAACCGTTCATAGATTCAGGGTTCCCAAGCACATCAGTATTCTCGACGCTGGCTCGAAAGACGCTAAAGGATGTCTCCCCGATTGAGGAGCCAGATCAAACATTATTAAAGTGGATTGAACAGGAAGAAAAGCTTTTTAAGCGTCTTGAACGCCATATGGTCGCAAGGCGGCTCGAAGCCGGATTTCGGGATGATGGTACTACTGATGTTGAGGGCTTTATCCAATTTTCTCTCAGTGTTCATAACCGGAGAAAATCCCGGGTTGGTTATGCACTTGAAAACCACTTGGAGGAGATTTTCAAGGCCCATAATCTCACTTACTCACGAACACAAGTGACGGAATATAAATCCAAGCCGGATTTCTTGTTCCCGCATATAGATTACTACCGCGACCTGACGTTTCCCGAGTCCAGATTAACCATGCTGGGAGTCAAGTCAACATGTAAAGACAGATGGCGTCAGGTTCTGGCTGAAGCTCATCGGATTCAGAACAAGCATCTCTTTACGCTCGAACCCGGCATCAGCGAAAACCAGACAGACGAGATGCAGGCCAATCACTTGCAACTGGTGTTGCCGAAGCGTTTACACGACACCTATAAACCTCGTCAGCAAAGCTGGCTGATGGATTTGAGCTCGTTTATACAATTGGCGAAGGAACGGCAATAATAAATTAAAAGTGGGTACTTAACATGAAGTTAGTTTGAGTACCCACTTTCTGTTTGCATTGAGTTTGAAATTAGAACTCATAGAGAATTTTACTGACGTTGACTTGTTTCATAATTTTAATGTCGAATACTTTTGGATCAAAAACTACAATATTGTACCCATCATCATTCACAGAACTACTGTACTTAATCCCGGCGATCCCTTTATTTTTAATATACTCAGCAATAATTTGAGTAAGGAGATAATCTGACTCAGAAGTATTTGGATTAATTGGTTTTGAAAATTCGTTATCAAGCGTTGTTCTATAGTCCATATCGGAGTTTTCAAGTTTTTCATTTCTACGTGTGAAATCAAGCAAGGTCAGCTCTGTTTTAGCCTTGCATTCGGCTATTGTCACAATAGTTTGCCATGGCCTGACCTCCGCCACTGCTGTTTTAATCTCACTGGCCGCGTACAGATAAGAGAAGCCTTTAGGATGAAACCTGCCGAAGTGATTTTTTTCTTTTGGAGCGGCATGCAAATCTTTAACCTCTTTATAATCTCCGACCCTAGCCCTATAAAAGCAATCCTCCTGATTTATAGTCGCTGTGTATAGGCCATCAATATATTTGAAAATATCCAGTTCCGGATTAATGAAGAAACGTTTATTATTCAGAGTATCTTGGAGCTTATCAAGCTGGCTTGAAAATCCTGTAGGTGTCGTTACATAAATGCTTCCTGCTGTATCGGAATTCATTTGTTGTTGCCTCCTAAGTTTAAATGATTTTACAGATTACTTGTGATAAGGATGGTTATTAATTATTCGATAGGCCCGATAAATCTGCTCAAACACAATTAAGGTTTGTAGTCCAAAATCCATCTCCATCTGGCTGAAAGTAAGAGATTCATTACATTTTGGTCGGGTTGCACCGATAAGAACAGAAACATCAGACAACCCTGAGGACGCCCAATGATCTATTGTTGATGCAAGTTCCTCAGAAGAAATAGTTTTTCCAGCGATGGAGACAACGATCACGTAGGAATTTGGATTGAGTTTCTTTTGGAGTTGATCTTCTTTCTTCAAATAAATCAGTTCAATATTGCAGTATCGGCTCAACCGTTTCTCATATTCTTTAATAGCTTCCAGATAGAACTTTTCCAATTTCTCACCAATGGCGTACACTTTGATTTTCATTGTTATACCTCAATATTCAAGATAAATGCAATAAAAGAGTGAGCCAGCTTTTGACTGGCTCTTAATATTTTTAAGTATATCATGGGAGACAAGACATTGAAAAATTGAAACAAAAGAAACCATCTAACTGCCGCGGCTTTACTTGTTACTTTGAGGATGCAAAAATGTCATCCGGGTTTACCCTATCAATAGATACGGAGAACCTTATCATAAGTAGTGGTAAAGCAGAGGATTGGGCTAAAAATGGAGCATCTATTCAAATGATAAAAAGTTAGGCAGTTGTTGTTCATGCTTGTCGAGCATCATCTGTTCTGGCTTGATGCCTCGCTCACGCAGTACTTCAATGTTCTGCAGGAGGAACTCGTCGCTGCCGACAATATAGAAGAGTCCATCCTTGTCTGCGGCAAGCTTCTTTACTTCTTCATAGTAGTCTTTACGGTTATCGGCGAACTGTGCTGTGAACTTCTTGTCAGGTGCGGATTTAAAAATGTCAGTGAATAAGAAATTCTTTGATGAATCGATGTTCAGGGAATGAATTTGATTGATGTGATCAGGACGCTCCAAATAATCAAGCACAAGCGGTCTGAAGGTTGCCAGGCCGACGCCGGATGACAGCAAGTAAACATTTTTGTCTTCTCTGTTAAGCGGTACATTCGAATGGGTTTTAAATATTGCAACTTCATCGCCGACTCCTAGATTTCTTAGAATCGCTTTAAACTCAGAGCACTGCTCTCTGATGCGTGTTGTAATACCGATTGCATTTTCGTGCGGTAAAGTGGAGATGGACATATGGCGAATCAGGCTGCGATTTGGTTTATCTCCGGCATTGAAACCTTCTAATGCAAAGTGAGTGTGGGAACCTTCTACCCATGTAAAGTCTTCCGGACGTTCGAGCAGATACGTTCGAATCTCAGGCGTTTCTTGAATAATCTTATTTATTTTAGTCCAGTATATTTGCACCACTATACATTCTCCTTACTCCATGATATTTTTCGTTATGGTCACATTATACAACAAATGATAATAATTCTCAATTAAGTAGAAAGAATGAAGCCAAAAGAAAAACAGGACGTTCCTTGGTAAAGGATGTCTGTTTTTCGCCGTTAGTCCCGTTACGGAGAACCGTACCAAAAGTAAGCACATAGTCGGTATTTTGAGAAGCATCGAAGAACAACTGAATGTCCATGATGCTTCTTTCTTGAAACATATTGGAGCGATTGATCGTAATCTCGGATACCAACTGATGCAATATCGCTTTTTGCTGTTCGGCTGGAGTGATTTCCATCAATTTGGGAAATTACACAGTACACCGTAGATGTGAAGAAACTTCTTTCGCAGTCGGTTGGAATATAAACGGAAAATAAAACTAAGGAGGACTTACATGCTTTTTCACTTTAGTGAAGATAATAGCATCGAAACATTCGTGCCTAAAGAGAAACAAAATCGTCTCGATTTTCCTGCAGTAGTTTGGGCAATTGATGAAGAACATGAGTTTACATACTATTTCCCTAGGGATTGTCCCCGTATTGTGTGTAGAAGAGACGAAGCGACAACGGACGAACATTTACAACTTTTCTTTAACAATACAATTGCTAATACCATAGTGACAGTAGAAAGTGACTGGTATACAAGGATTTCAAAGCAGACCATATTTAGATATTGCTTTAATGATGAGGGGTTCGAGCTTTTTGATAAGACTGCTGGATATTTTATCTCTCGTCAAATAGTGAAACCTAAATCAATAGAAAAATATGATAATCTGATAGAGAGTTTAATCCGAAAGGGAATTGAATTGAGATTCACAACAAATTTAAATCCACTTAGAGAAGCGATACTGGCTTCCGACTTCAAAGGATTTGGCATACATAGATTTAATAATGCAAAAAAACCGTAATTTACTGTGTAAAAGTGTAGGTATTACTTACTATTTTTTCTAGTAAAATGGTATCAATTGAGTTAGTGATCTGTTAAAATAATTGGAGGATATTGTAAGATCCTTTAGGGATATTATTGACTGATAGAGATAATATGTTTCCAGTCAGAAGTGCTTCGGCAACTGTTCGTTGAAAGGAGAATCTACCTATGTTTGTTCCCGTCACTTGGCATCATCAAGATCCATTGCATCTCACCGAAGACGAGTGGCTGCCTCTGATAAAAGATCCTTTAATCGTCAATGAGGATGGCCGAAGAATGCTCGCATATCTATACAGCCAGCCGGATCATCAATCCAGCGCCACAGAGATTGGACAAGCCCTCGGAGGGGTATCGCAGCAGAAAGTCACCGCATGGAATCGCCGGATCGCTAGGGAAGTCTACAAACGACTTGGCAGAGAGCTACCGAAGAACCTAAAAGGCGGACATCGCTTTTGGAACGCTCTCCTTGATGGTGATCCTAATAGCGAGAAGAATGCCTATGGGTACTTTATCTGGCGGCTCCGTCCATCCGTTGTAGCCGCTCTCAAGCGCTCTGGCATCGTCTAGAGTTTAAAATTTTTAAGACTAGCTTGTGGTTTTACAATACTAAATCTTAACACCTAAACTGGGTAAATAATTGAGGGAGGGAGAAGCTTTATTGAGTATCAAATACATAGCACATGTGCGAAAAAATGAGGATGGTAGTTGGGCAGAGCCGCATGATCTAGTGAATCATTCTGAAGGAACAGCAAATATAGCTAGGTCCTTTGCCTCCAAATTACAGTCCAAACAATGGGCCGAAGCTGCAGGCTGGGGACATGATGCGGGCAAAGGCAGACCTGAATGGCTTACATACTTAAAGGTGAAGAGCGGTTACGATCCAGAAGCGCGGTACCAAACGAATATAGGGAAAATTTCCCATGCCATTCATGGAGCAGAATTGGTCGAGCGACTATATGGCAAGGGCATTGGCCGCTTGCTGGCTTACTGCATAGCCGGTCACCATACGGGGCTGCCGGATTGGTCCGGTGTCGAAGGGGCTGGACAATCCTCATTACAATTTAGAAAATCGCAAGTCAGTGATCTGGAACTTGAACAGATCGACCCTTCGTTAATAGCAAAGCTGCAGGAGTCCAAACCTTTGCGTCCGCCCTGGAAATTCAAAGGCGGACTTGATATGTCGCTTTGGATTCGGATGCTATTCTCTTGTTTGGTTGATGCTGACTTCCTCGATACGGAATCCTATATGAAGCAAGCAAAGGCATTGAACAGAGGGCAGTATCTTCCCGTTGAGGCACTGAAGGAACGTCTACGGTTGTACAACGAGGATTTGGGGAAGAATGCTGAACTGACTTCGGTGAATGTCCTCCGCGGCGAAATTCTCCAAAAATGTATAAAAGCTGCGCAGAGATCGCGAGGCATCTATTCATTGACAGTACCGACGGGTGGTGGCAAAACGCTAAGCGGACTGACCTTCGCTTTAGAGCATGCCTGCAAATGGAAGCATGACCGAGTGATCTATGTCAGCTCCTACATGAGCATCCTCGAACAGAATGTGGAGGTGTTCCGTGAGGCCGTCGGTAAAGATCAAGTGGTTGAACATCATTCTAACGTTGTTGAAGATGAAGCAGACATCAGGTCACGGCTGGCAATGGAAAATTGGGATGCGCCTCTGATTGTGACGACTTCGGTGCAATTTTTTGAATCGTTGTTTGCGGCGAAGCCAGGCCGTTGTCGCAAGCTTCATAATATCGCAAACTCCGTCATTGTGTTGGATGAGGTACAATTGCTTCCGCCGGCATTTCTGGCTCCAATACTTGAGACGCTTCAATTGCTTGTCGATCGTTACAACGTAAGCATAGTTCTGATGACTGCAACGCAACCGGCTTTGAAAGAGCGAATGATGGATGGTCGGCTATTTAAAGGCCTTAAAGAGGTGAAGGAGATTGTCGGGACGGATGAAGAGGTTCGGTCGCTTTATGACTTGCTCAAACGCACGGAAATCCAATTTCCAAGCGACTCACATACAGTTGAACATTGGGGTGAAATTGCTGATCAATTGAGGCATTCCGGCGAAGTGTTGTGTATTGTTTCCGATCGAAAAAGCTGTCGTGAATTGCACGCTCGAATGCCCGCTGGCACCTATCATCTATCGGCATTAATGTGCGGCCAGAATCTCAGTGACAAGATCAAGGAAATTAAGAAGAAGCTTGAGCAGAATCATACAAGTGAGCCCGAGAATCGTGTTCCTGTCAGAGTCATCAGCACGCAGTTGGTAGAAGCCGGCGTAGATTTGGATTTTCCGATTGTCTATCGGGCATTTGCGGGATTGGATTCCATCATGCAAGCAGCTGGTCGATGCAATCGGAATGGCAGGCTGCGGCCTGAGCTAGGTAAAGTCATCGTGTTCCATCCGCCCAGACCAGCCCCGATTGGGATTCTACGCAAAGCAGCAGACACGACAAGAAGCATTTTGTCTTCATCAACTTCTGATGATGTCGCTAGCCCTGCTATTTTCGAGAAGTTTTTTGAAGAATTGTATTGGAGAGTTCACTCGTTGGACGAGAAGGAAATTGTGCGACTGCTTGATCCCCAGCGTAATGATCCGAAGGAGTGCAGCATTTTTTTTCGAACGGCGGCGGAAAAATTTGAACTTATTGATAAGACCAATCAAAGAACGGTCTTGATCCCCTACCGAGATGGACAAAGATTGATCGATGATCTGAGATCGAACGGTCCTGACCGCTACCTCATGCGAAAGCTTCAGCGTTATACGGTAAACGTGTATAGTCGAGAATTTGAAGAGTTGCAGGGGCAAGAGGCAGTAGAAGAAATTTGGCCCAAAGTTTTCGCTCTAACGTCTATAAAACACTATACCGAGGATGCAGGATTATTCATTGAATCATCAGCTTGATTGTAGAGTAAAGAGAGGAGGGTATATGTTGCATAGTTGGTGTTTGGAGGTATGGGGTGATTACGCTTGTTACACGCGCCCGGAGATGAAGGCAGAGCGAGTGAGCTACGATGTCATGACGCCTTCGGCCGCGCGGGCGATATTTGAAGCGATTCTGTGGAAGCCGGCCATACGCTGGCATGTTACCAAAATTGAAGTGCTGAATCCTATTAAATGGATCAGCGTGCGCCGAAATGAGCTGGATAAGAAAGCTGCAGTCCCGACGGCCAGACAAATGGCTGGTTTACCTGGTCCACCGATGGGCATGACGGTGAGTGAGCGAATTCAACGCGCGGGTCTATTTCTTAAAGACACGCGTTACCGTATACACGGGTACTTCGAATTCATACCTCCGGAAGAACGCGTAAACAATCGCCCGCATGAACAGGAGCATTGGGCTGACGAGTCGGAACGCTCAGAATTTGTCCGATTAGATGAGAGTCAAGCCAAGTACGCGGCTATGTTCGAGAGACGAGCACGCAAGGGGCAATGCTTTCACCGACCATACCTGGGTTGTCGGGAGTTTGCATGTGATTTCCGGCTGATTAAAAATCCGGATCAGGAATTGTTGCGGCCTATTCAAGAAACGAGAGATTTGGGCTTTATGCTGTATGACATGGATTTTGAGCGTGACCCAGTAAACCCGCCTCCTTTGTTTTTTCGAGCATTTATGAAGAATGGGGTTGTGAATACCGACCGCCGGGAAATTGAGGTGAGAGGATGATCTTGCTTGCTTTGAAGGAATATTACGACCGAAAAGCCGCAATTGGAGAAATTGCTGCGGATGGCTGGATTGGAGGCGGGATTGATTTTCTACTTGAACTGGATCGGGAAGGCCGGCTTCGTGATATTACGGATTTGAGAGAAGGGACAGGCAAGAAAAAACAGCCTCGCCCATTCCAGCTCCCGAACATCGGTAATCAAGCTCTGAAGCATACCAACAGCGGAACGGACGCTAATTTACTGTGGGATAATGCCAAGTTCGTTTTTGGTCTTGGGCCGAAAGGCGATTTGCATTTGCAAAGCATGATCAATGCAATCGACCAATGGTTGGGGCCATCCGATGATGTTGGCGTTGCAGCGGTTCGCGCTTTTTTTCAGCAGGGGCTGGAAGATCGAAGTCATTTTGAACGGGCATTGAAGCATCCCGAGTATGGAGAACTGCTAGGTACAGGTAGCGTCAAAGTTAGTTTTCGAGTCATGGAGACGCCTTATCCAATTGTCTTCCAATCCCCTGCAGTAGTCGCGGCTTTAAAGAGAGAGGCAGATGGGACAGACGAATTGGCAACAGCGACCTGTTTGATCACAGGAGAGCAGAATGTCGCGGCAGCCGTTACGCACCCCGTTATCAAGGGGGTACGAAATGCACAGTCAGCCGGAGCGAGTATCGTAAGCTTTAATGAAGAGGTTTTTATCTCGTATGGCAAAAAGCAAAGCTTGAATGCACCAGTCAGTAAAAGAGCGACATCCCAGTATACGAAGGCATTGAACATGCTGCTTGAATCCAAGCAGAGGCTATTTGCAGGAGATATGTCGATTGTTTGCTGGGCCGAGAATGAGCATGATTTCGAATCTGAGTTTTCTACGTTTTTTGAGGAGCCGTTGAAGGATAATCCTGACGCAGGAACGGAGAGGATCAAAGCTTTGCTCCAGTCCGTCCATTCCGGAAGTTATGTTGAGGACAGCAACAGGACACGCTTTTATATTCTCGGTCTGTCCCCTAATATGGCTCGGATCTCCATCCGATTTTGGCAAGTCGGAACCGTGTTTGAATTTGCGAGCCGAATCAGGCAATATTTTGAGGATTTTGCGATCGTCAAGTCTCCCAAAGAGCCGGAGTACTATTCGGTCTGGAGGATTCTGGTCAATGTTGCCGTGCAAGATAAGAGCGAGAATATCCCTCCCAATCTAGTAGGCGAGTTCATGCGTTCCATATTGGAGGGAACGCCGTATCCGGTAACGTTGCTGCAGGCCGCCTTGCGTCGCATCCGCAGCGATACAAAAAATCGTGTAACGCCTGTTCGAGCCGCCTTGATTAAAGCTTATCTTAATCGATATCTGCGCTTTTACCCTAATCAAAGTTATAAGGAGGTCGGAAGAGCATTGGACATTCATCAAACGTCGATTGGCTATCATCTGGGCAGGTTATTTGCAGTACTGGAGAAGATTCAAGAAGAAGCAAATCCGAAAATAAAAGCTACGATTCGCGAAAGATACTATGGGGCAGCCTGTACGACGCCGGTCACGGTTTTCGCTAACTTGCTACGTCTGAAGAATCATCATTTGGCTAAGCTCGAGAATGAAGGTCGTGTGATCAATTTCGAAAAAATACTCACAGAAATAATGGGTAAGATGAGTCAATTCCCAGCCCACCTCAATCTACAAGAGCAAGGCTTGTTTGCCCTAGGTTATTACCATCAGCGGCAGGAGTTGTTTACAAGCAAGAAGGCAGATGTAAATACAGATAACGGAACGAAACTGAAGGAGGAAGGGAAAGCATGAGTGAGGCATTGAATAAACGGTATGATTTTGTCGTTTTCTTTGACGTCCAGGATGGAAATCCGAATGGAGACCCTGATGCCGGTAACTTGCCGCGAGTCGATCCCGAGACGGGTCATGGGTTGGTGACGGATGTCAGCTTGAAAAGAAAAATTCGTAATTATGTCAGCTTAAAGATGGAGGATACTCCGCCATACTCCATTTTTGTGAAAGAAAAGTCGATTTTGAACCGGACTATTGAACAAGCTTATATTAGCTTGGGTATTGATCTGAATGAAACGCCAGCCGATCCGGAAGATGGGAAAAAGCGGAATAAGGTCGGACAAGGACAAGGTAAAGAAATTGACCGTGCAAGACAATTCATGTGTCAGAATTTTTATGATATTCGTACATTTGGCGCTGTTCTGTCCACCGGTCCGAATGCCGGACAAGTGCGCGGTCCCGTACAGATGACATTTGCCAGGTCTATTCACCCGGTTGTTTCGTTGGAGCATAGCATTACGAGAATGGCCGTAGCGACGGAAGCCGAGTCCGATAATCAAGGCGGCGGTAATCGTACGGTGGGAAGAAAGTTCACGATTCCTTATGGCTTGTATCGAGCACATGGATTTGTGTCTGCCCCGTTTGCAAATCAAACCGGATTTTCTGAAAATGATTTGGAATTGCTGTGGGAGTCGATTATGAACATGTTTGAGCATGATCGATCAGCGGCGCGCGGCTTGATGAGCACTCGGAAGCTTATCATATTCGAACATTCGTCCAAGATGGGGAGCATCTCCGTACAACCTCTATTCGACGCGGTTACTGCTGAATTGAAGGATCAAAGCAAGCCGGCCCGCGGATATGGAGACTACGTTATTTCGATTAATCAAGATGCGATCCCGTCTAGTGTAAGAGTGATTGAACGTTGAGTGCATTTGAGGGGGGCGCGAGAATTTAAGGCACCCGAATGGAGCCTTTGATTTCTTTCTATAGATGTCATGTAGAACCTTACCATAAATAACGGCAATTTTTCTTGGAAAATCTCGCGACAGACATGGAAATAGGGGTAGACCAACGCGAATTTGCATTCCAGGTATTGAATTTTTTGCCAAAATACGATATTTTATAAACTCAACTTTCGCAGCTTGGAATAGGCAGATAAGCCTTGATGTAATTGGGTAAAGCAGAGATCCATTGCTGTAATTGACACTGAATCAGAGTGGAAAGCTTTTTCCCTGCTTTTGAAGCGACTTC
>NZ_JBHSQV010000134.1:0-17733 GCF_042658665.1 Marinicrinis lubricantis | reverse complement strand
GGAGTTCACCTCATCTCAATTGGTTGGTTTAGTCGCTTAACCTATTCGAGATTTGGGGAGGTACTCCTTTTTCTATGTCTAAAAAAGTCAGTCATATCAAGGCATGAGATTTATGAAATTGATTCAACCACTATATATTTTTCGATAGATGCCACCTCGTTTCACCACTACTTTCTGAACATTTAATTTCTTCGTCTCGTTAAGCATTTCTATCCGTTACTTCAATAAAAAATCAGCTTCATCGTTTAACAGAGCCCAAAACAAACAAGATCCACCTTGCGAGCCTTCTTCAATGAGCTCGCTTAATTTCCGTCCTCTTCATCCATGTCAAACGTCCGTAACTGACAACATCGCCGGACTGGATATTCAGGAAAGACTCTATGCCTTCTACGCACATGTCGTAGGCATACACGATTTCCTGAAACTGCTGCTTGGTCAAATTCAATTATCTCAAAGGTTTTCCTCCAGCTGCTTCCATTTTTCTGGACTCGTCACGTTGTTCCGCCTCATATTCCTCCCAAGTGATTCCATACGGGAAGCCGCCATCCGTGTATCCGGCGATAAAATAGAAATTTTCGTCTTGTTCCAACAGCCCCGCGGACTCTGATCTGTGATCGGTCCACTTCTTTTACTTCCTGCCGCGCATAATGCCCCTCACCTAAATCCATCGTATTTGAGCATGCAGTTCAGCCAAATTGTCATGAAAACCCCAGCCGATCCCTTCTGTTTTCGAAACAACGGCTTCGAGGCGCTCCTCGAATTCGTCGAACAACTCTGCCGTTTCATCTTCATTCACTTGATCGATGATATCGGCATACATAGACGCCATAGTATAGTAAAAGCGTTCATCGATATCACCGTAGCTTAGGGTGAAGTCGACTCCATTTTCCACATAGATCAGCTTCAATTCCAGACTGTACGGGGCGCTTTCGGTTAATCTCTCAAATTCTGAAATTGCTTGTTTCGCCTCTCGAAGCCTTAGCTTCCCATGTCCTCGTTCAGGGAATCGGGATCGAAGGAAAGTCGGAATTGCTCTGATAAATATCCCATTCTTTTGTATCCAAGGGAGACGGGTTCATTAATCATCCTCCGGCCATTTAAAGCGGCCTTTTTTTCACGCTTACTCTTATTAATTCAAATTTTGCGATGATTGAACATGGATTTTTAAGTTATGTAGATAGACAAAACAGACTTGTAACAACAGTTTGAGGGGATAGCAGAAGAAATGAAAAGGGACGATGTCGGCAGCATTACAGCGGCATCGTCCTTTCTATTAAGCGTCTGTCATAACATTCCAATCGTTGACCTCTTCGGACTCCAGATGAAGATCCCTGTATTTGGCGGGCGTCATCTTCTCCTTCCTCCGGAACGTGGCGACAAAATGGCTGACATCGTTAAACCCGGTCATCATCGCCACTTCTTTCAACGGCTTTTGTGGATGTGTGATCAACATCGTTTTGGCTTCACGGATTCTGAGCTGAATGAGAAAAGAATAGGGGCTCACGCCGAAGGCATCGTGGAACAATTCGTTCAAATACGAGATGCTTAGATTCGCCTGATCGGCGATTTCCGGCAAGCCGATATTGGATGCGAGATTTCGCTCCATCCACCTGACGACGGGCCTGAGCTTATCATAATACTGCGATAAAGAAGGCCGATCGTTTCTCATGGCCATTTTTTTCAGAAGCATGAGAAACCGGTACATCTCGGTTGAGGATTCATAGCGGGAAAACTCCGTGTCCTGCGAAGCCTTCTCTATCATTTCCTTTACCAGATCCGAGAAAAAAGATGGGCTCGTTTCGGTATAACACGCGGAGACATTCATATCGAGCGCGTCTAGTATGACCGGTGCCGCGGTGCCGCCGAACGTAATGTAGACCGTCGACCAACGCGGACTAAGCGGATAATACGAATGAGGTGTGAAAGGGGTGAGCAGCACACTTTTACCCGGCGTCAGCCATATTCGCTCACCAGATAGTTCGAAGCAGCCTTTCCCTTCGATCGTTTGCAGCCAATGATAGTATGGATATCCCTCTGGGCGCACAAAGACGCGCTCCCAAGCACTATATCCAATCGTTTCTATAAATAAGGGCAGAGACCGCTCCAAAGATGTGTCTACGAATCGGATATTTTCGTCACTCCATCTCATAGAGAACCCCCACTTTACAAGGATTAACCTCATTATCCGGTAAAAATGCATAATTTGTAAAGAGGGGGTGAAGCGGCCGCTCTCATACCTCCTTATTCCTTAAATACATCTAGTGAAGACAGTTTTTCACCGGAATAGTCAAACATCGTTAGATTCGACCAATTATTCTCATGTCCGACGGACCATGTCCGTTTCGAAGGGATCCAGCACGGTTCCCAATAATATAACCCCGCTCCACGCTCGTTAGGAACGTTGCGGATGACTTCCATCAGCGTGCGAAGCCAAGCCGCCTGTCCTTCGGCACTCGCCGGATAACCGGGCTGCAGCCATTCTTCTGTATTAAAAATAAGCGGCTGATCGTCGGGCGGCGTCATCGTCCACGGATAAGCGACCTCCGCAATGACGATGTCCTTCTTGTACCGCGCCTCCAAATCGTTCAAGTTTTCCTTAAATTGCTCAAGCGTTCCGTGCCACCAAGGATAGTAGGAAAGACCAATGATATCGAAATCGACTCCCAGCTTTGCCATTCGATCAAAGAAATAGCGGCTTCCCTCATTGTCCCCGCCCCGGTCGAGATGAATCATTACCGGTATCTTCTCGTCCGCTTCCAGCGCCTCACGGAGCCCTGCAATCCCCGCTTGAATCAAATCCCCCAGCTTCCTCCACTGTTCCTCCGTATTCCACTGTCCATCTACACGTCCTGCATCCCACAGCATGCCGTTCGTAATTTCATTTCCAATCTGAACCATATCCGGCAGCGTCCCTTGCTTCTTTAGATCACTGATGATATCGCGGGTAAAGCCCTTTACTGCCTGCACCAATTCCGGGAAGCTCAGCTTCTCCCATGCCTTCGGCATAAATTGCTTGCCCGGATCGGCCCAATAATCGGAGTAATGGAAATCTAATAGAAAATGCAGTCCCTTCTGCTTGATCCGCTTGGCCATCATCATCGTTTTTTTCGGATTACAGTAATCGAACGTCGGCTCGTTCCACAATCTCAGTCTCGCGGAATTGATGCCGCTGTCTCTTAAAATATCGAGCACATCTTTCTTCTGCCCGTTCTCATAGAACGCTCCGCCTTCCGTCTCAATTTCATCTACAAACGAAATATCCGCACCTTTTAAAAATATATTGCTCACGTTTGGTTTCTCCCCTTTTTAATAGCTTAACCTTTCGTTCCGCCAGCCGTTAGACCTGAAATAAAATACCGCTGCAGTCCCAAATAAATGAGTGCAACCGGAAGCGCAATCAGGATGGCTCCTGCAGTAAAAACGGTAAAGTTATTCGCATATTTCTCGTTTACAAAATGGTACAAGCCGATGGCCAACGTATACTTGCTCGAGTCCTGCAAAATAATCGACGGTAGAATAAAGTCAAAGATCGGCAGCATAAAATTCGTCAGTGCGACGATGGCGAGAATCGGTGTAATCAGCGGCAGCAGTATCGCCGTAAACGTTTTCAACGGTCCTGCACCATCCATTTTTGCGGCGTCATCGAGTTCCCTCGGAACCGTATCCAGATACCCTTTCACGAGCCATACGTTAAATGGAATCTGCCCACCGACATAGATCAAAATCAGCCCAAACAGCGTGTTTAACAGTCCGATTAAATTCAGAAAAATGTAGAGGGCCACCATCGCCATCATGACCGGAAACATTTGCAGCAGCAGAAATGTATACAGGCTCGTTTTCCGTCCGACGAAGTCGAATCTGGAGAACACATAGGCGATGACTGAGGTAACAATGACCGAGAGCAAACTGGTCGCACCGGAAACGATCAGCGTGTTTTTGTACCATATGAGATAATCGCTCTCCGGACTTGTAAACAGCCACTTATAGTGCTCAAGCGATGGATGTTCCGGGATCATGCTGGAGGAATACAGGCTCGTCCCCGAATTGAAGGACAGCCCGACCGCCCATGCCAATGGATAAAAGATACACAGCGCTACGACAGCCAGCACCGAATAGATTAAAGTCACCTCAAGCCGGGATTTCAGACTCGTTCTCATTGAATATTACGCTCCTCTCTAAACGACCTAGAGCGCCTAAATTGAATAAAAGCAAACAAGATAACCATGACGCCGATAATTAATGAAATGGCGGCAGCCATACTGTAGTTGTTATTCGTAAACGTCAGCTTATACACCCACGAAATTAAAATATCGGTTCCTCCCGCCGTCTGTCCCCTTACCGCGGGGCCGCCCTCATTGAACAAATAAATGACATTGAAATTGTTAAAGTTCGCGGTATATTGGATGATCAGGAGCGGTGCTGTCACGAACAGTACATGAGGCAGGGTAATATGCTGGAATTTCTGCCATCGCGATCCCCCGTCTACATCGGCAGCCTCATACCATTCATTCGAGATGCTCTGCAGAACGCCCGTAAATAGCGCGAACAAAAACGGAAAGCCCAGCCACGTCTGCATACTGATCAAGGCGATTTTCGTGTACAGCGGATCGGTCATCCAAGGTAGTCCCTCCCAGCCGAACCAGCTTGTAAGCATCCGATTAATCGCCCCGAACTGATCGTTGAAGAGCGCTGAAAAAATCAGAATCGACACAAAGCTTGGCACAGCCCACGGCAGGATAAGAATCGTCCGGATCAGCTTCTTATATTTAATTCGTTGATCGTTGACTAAGAGCGCAAGCAGCAGGCCTAATCCGATCTGGAGCGAGGTGGAAACGATCGTCCATACCAAGGTCCACGAGAACACACTCATGAAGGACTTATTCCATATCGGTACGGTAGCCAGCTGAACGAAATTATCGAAGCCAACCCAATCCACCAAATTTTTCGGTGGCGCGTTATACAAACTATAATTGGTAAACGCCAATAAGATCGCAAACAAAAGCGGAAAAACAACAACAAAGATGAGCAGCAGAAATCCCGGAATCGTGAGCAAATACGGAAAACTCCGCAAATACGCGGATTTCAATGCTTCCCTCCATGCCGGTCGAACCCAGCCGCTTCGAATCTTCATTGCTTCGTTTTTGGCGTCGACCACATTCCATATATAGAATGCCGCAGCCACAGCGAGCAGAAGTAAAGCCAATATCCCATACACGAGCAGAATGATCGAATGATCCAGTTTAGGAATCGTGCCCAGTGTCACAATTCCCCATAGTCCTAATTCAATGAAATCATGAAACACCATAATGAATGCGGCCTCTATCACGATGAAAAGAATCCCTTTCATATAACTTCGGTTATACAGCTGTCCGAGGCCCGCGAATATGATCGATAAAATAAGGGCCGCCCGCGGATGATGTCCGGGGCGACGGTCACTCTTGATTTCGCGGTTTTCTGGCGGCGTCACTTGAAGCGGTCCCATGTCATACCTCCTGCATCGGCCATTCATTTCCCGAATGCGGCAATCTGCTGTTGTATCGTGCCTACAGTCTCATCCAGTACTGCTCGCACATCTTCTCCCTGCAAAATGAAATCCATCGCTTTATCCATTTCCCAAACCGGGGTCATCTCAGGCACGTTCGGCATTTGAATGCCGCTTTCAATCTGCTCGATGAATCCTTGATAGAACGGATCGTCAATCTGCTTTTGAACCGCGGTTCGAGCTGGGATTTCACCTGTCGTTTCATGATAAAGCAGAGCATTCTCATCACTTGTCAAGAAGGCTGCTAAATCCATTGCCCAATCCGGGTGTTCGGAATAGGAGGAAACGAACCAAGATTTAACCCCTACGAACGATGGAGAAGCCTTGCCTCCAACAGCAGGCAGAGGTGCCGTTGCAAGTTTGTCGCCGAGTTTCTCTTCATAGGTCTTCATCGCCCACATTCCATTGACGGCCATGCCGACCTTGCCTTCCATGAAGAGACTGTCCATGACATCAATCGTCAGCGTTTCCGGGATCCTGACGGACTGTACAAATTGCTGATACACTTCCAGCCCCTGCACAGCCCCATCATGATTCAGCCCGATATCTTCCACATCATAGTTCCCCGGCTCACCGCCAAAAATATACCCGCCGTAGTTCATAATGAACGGAATGGCATAATAGAAATCGGGAACCATCAAAAACGCATAGCGATCATTTTTCGCATCCGTTAAACGATGGGACAGCTCGATGACTGCTTCCATGGAAGCCGGCGCCTCCGGCACTAAATCTTGATTGTAGTACACTGCGTAGGTTTCGATAGAAATCGGGTATCCGTAGGTTTCTCCTTCATAGCGGACCGCTTCCATTGCCGCCGAATTATACCCTTTGGCCGCCTCATCTTCCATCGCAATCGGTTCAGCCAACCCCTGAACGACAATGTCACCTAATCGGTCTTGGGGCTGGTAGAATAGATCCGGCCCTTCTCCTGACGGAGCGGCGAGTGCCAGCTTTTGTACCTGCTCGGCACCGCTAACGGGAACAATTTCAACCTCAATCCCCGTTTGCTCCGTATATTTTTGGGCGATCGCTTCGACTGCCTTCAGCTGACCCGCATCATCGTTGGCCCATACGATCAATTGATCCGGCTTTTCATCCTGTGCGGAACGATCCGCTCCCTGCTCCAGCGCTTCTGTATTCCTATCCGGTCCGCATGCAGCCATGGAGAAAACGAACATGAGGGAAGCCAGAAGCATCAGCCATCGTTTGCAACATTTCATTTTTTTGTTCCCCCCTTATCTCTCTTTTGTTTCATTGCGAATTAATTCGTTTTGTAAAATTTCACGTTATCCATGTTTATCCAGTCGTTTTCGTTTGCGTCGGAATAAACGCCGATCTCGCACTGGCCGTTCGTCACTTGAATATTGTCGATCCTCACCTTCACCCAATTCGTATCGCTCACCGGCAGCGCTTGCTGCAGCTCGGAACCGCCGTAGCTTTTGGCATAAAGATATGCCGCATTTTGCCCCCCGCTGTTTAACACCCATGCGGTGAACGAATACGTTCCATTCTCCAAGCCTGTGATCACCTGATACGTAGAAGCGGTATAGGCGCTGTCCTTCCAATGCGTTAATTTGTAATCCCCTGTCGTGCCGGGTTGTTCGACCTTCACTGCATCCAGATCGGCCGGATCTGACGCCCAGACGCCCCAGGAGGACGGTGTATTCGTCCAGCCATCAGCTTCAAAATCATGATTATTGACGTGATTTACCGCGGGACCTTCGGTAAATACCGATAGGGAGCTTAGCGCGTTCCCGTTAAAATCGAACAGCGTTTGATTGTCCCACGGATTATTCGGCAGACCGGTATCATTCATATACGCTTTTCCAGCTTCATTCCCCCAAGTGGCTCCTTCCACAGGAAGCCAAGCTGGTTCCCACCAAAAAATGCCTCTTCCTCTGTCATTAGGAACATCTCGCATAATCTCCTTCAAATCCCTCATATACGCAATCTGCCCTTCCGGCGAAGCTGGGTATCCTCCAATGCTTTCTTCCGCCGTATAGAAGGAATTGCCCAAACCGTCACCATCGGCCAATGTAAAGCCGTATGCCGTCTCGACGATCATGACATCTTTGCCGTACCGTCTGCTGATATCGTTCAGATTCGTTTGAAGCTCACCCATCGTTCCATGCCAGAAGGGATAGTAAGAAAGCCCGATAATATCGAAGTCCACCCCTTCGGCCGTAATGGCGTCAAACCACCAGCGATACAAGCTGTTATCGCCGCCGTGGTCAATGTGCAGTACGATTTCAACGTCTTCCCCAGAGGAAAGGGCATCCTCGATGCCGGCTATACCGCTCGACAGCAATTCCGCCAGCTGGGTGAAGTCATTATTCACAATTTTGCCGTCGTCCCATAGAATGCCAGAGGTAATCTCATTGCCAACCTGCACCATTTCTGGCAGGACTCCCGCCTGCTTAAAAGAGGTAATGACATCTCTCGAATACTGATAGACCTGATTCTTTAGCTGTTCGTACGTCAGATTTTGCCAGGCCTTCGGTTTCGTTTGCGTGCCGGGATCTGCCCAGAAATCACTGTAATGCAGGTCCAGCAGCAGATTCATGCCTTCCGCCTTCGCCCTCTGAGCCAGTTGGATCGTCGTCGCTAGATCATTCGTGCCTCCACCGTATGAATGGCCTTGACTGTCATAAGGATCAACCCATAATCTCAAGCGAACAAAGTTCATCCCATGGCTGGACAATATCTCCAAAGCATCCTTCCTGGTGCCATTCTCATAAAATCGGCCGCCCAAGTTCTCTACTTCATGCAGCATGGACACATCTGCTCCCATGATTAGATCTGTCCCCGTTGAAGCGGCATCTGTCCTCATGTTTTGAAATGGAGTAAGTACAATGATTGCGAGAAGCAATAACATACTTCTTCTGATCGCCTGTTTCATCTTTACCGTCCCCTTTTCGAATAAGATGGTTTACCTATTTTCGCTCCCGGGATATCAAATGGTAAATCCTCACAACCCAAATTATAAAGCGTTTTCAAACGGTTTGATATATAAGAAACGACCGCAGATTCATATAAGAATCTTCCATCCAGGTGAGTGCAGCTTATCGATTTTATGAAGCCAAAAAAGCAGCAAATCGCCGTCTACAGCGACTTGCTGCCATAAGAGACTATATTTTACTCTACTAGGTTTACGAACGCTTCATCAGATGGAACGGCCTGCTGAATCACGCCGTGATCAAGCAGCCACTGGGCCGCCTCCTGCCAAGATGCCGGATCTTGATAACCGAAGGGACGCTCGCCTGCATCCATGAGCGGCAGCAATATTTCCAAGCTTTTCTCCTCGATCTCTTCATCCAGCGGAGATTCGCTTTTCTCATGGGCAAGCAAAATGCCCAAGCCCTCCTGCGGGTGTTCTGCCACATACTGCTGTCCCTTGATCATCGCCTGCCAAAACTTCTTGTACACATCGAGATCGTTCCCCACACCTTCCTCGCTCGCTGCCAGCACCAGCTCATAAAAATCCGGAACGCCATAGTCTACTGGATTGATCGCGAGCGTTTCATGTCCTTCCTTCTCTAGAAGAATGCGTTCATGGTTAATGTATCCGCCGATCAGCGCATCAACCTGTCCCGTCGCCAGCGCAGGGATCAAATCCCAGCCGACGTCGGTCATCGTTACCTTCGAAAAGTCGCCGCCATCAGCCGTCACTATCGCTTGAATGATCGCTTCGTTGGTTGGAATAGAAGGATATCCAACCGTTTTCCCCTCTAAATCTTTCGGCGACTGAATCCCGCTGCCTGTCGGCACTAATAAATAATTCAGCGGATGACGAACGAGCGCCGCCAACGACTGCACAGGGATCCCTTCCGCGCGAGCCATGAGCACCTGCATCTGATAGCTTAACGCTAAATCGACTTTGCCCGCTGCAACCAATCGAAGCGGATCGTTCGTATCTGCAGGCATCTGCACTTCGATCTGTAAGCCCTGCTCCGCAAAATAGCCCTGCTCAATGGCCGCATACAACCCGGAGTGCACCGCATTCGGATACCAATCCAGCATGACACTCACCTTGCGAAGCGGCTCATCACCTGCAGCCGCTTCTCCATTGTTCTTATTGGCCTCCTTGGAAGAACAGCCCGCTAGCACCGCAAGCAGCCCGATAACGGAAACAAAAATCATGATATTTTTTTTCATTTTGATCGTCCTCTCCTTTGTATATTTGTTCTGCGCAGCATACGCCTTTCCAATAAAGACACCCATCCAAATAAGAGCATGCCCAGCAGCGAAAGCAGCACCACAGCCGCAAACAATTCATCCGCCCGCAGGCTGGATGACATTCTGCGGCTGAAGTAGCCGAGTCCCGCGCTGGCTCCGAGCCATTCCCCGATGGTCGCGCCGATCACGCTGAATACGACCGCCAGCTTCAGGCCAGAGAAGAACGACGGCAGCGCCATCGGAATCTGTACCTTCGTGAGCAGCTGCAGGCGGCTTGCCCCCATCGTGCGAAGCAGTTCTCCGTATTCCTTGTCTCCCTGCCTTAATCCGTCATATGTATTCACGACAACCGGAAAAAAAGCGATCAAAATCGTCACCGCGACCTTACTCCATACGGTATAGCCGAACCATAAAATAAAGACGGGCGAAATGGCGATGATCGGAATCGTCTGGGAGACGATGACAAGCGGGTACAGCATCCGTTCAACCGGACGATACAGATGCATTAGAATCGCAAGCAGTACGCCTCCTCCGACAGATAACCCTAGACCCAGCAGCACTTCGCCAAGCGTTACCGGCAAGTGAACGGCAAACAGCGGATGCCGGTCGATCCATATGGCTACAGCGATTTGTGAAGGCGCCGGAATAATGAAAGACGGGACGAAGTCCAGACGAACGCAGGCTTCCCAAAGCGCTACTATGAGTGCAGCAAAGGCTGCTGCATAGCCATAGATGTGAAGCCAGTGTTTAATCATGCTGCGCATAAATCATCCGCTCCAATCGCTTGCGATAGTCCAGCATCTGTATCGTATGTACCAGCTCCGGCTTGCGCGGTCTCGGCAGGTCGATACGCAGCTGCTGCGGCTGCCCCGCGCCATTTGCCTGAAGCACGAAGACCCGATCGCTGAGCAGCACCGCTTCCTCCAAGTCGTGCGTGATGAAGAGCACCGTCCGCTGCATCTGCTCCCAGAAAGACAGCAGCCACAGGTGCATTTCCCGCTTCGTCAATGCGTCGAGTGCACCGAACGGCTCGTCGAGCAGGAGCACATCTTTATCGGTCATCATCGTCCGCAAAAATGCCGCCCGTTGCCTCATGCCTCCCGACAACTCGTGCGGATAAGCGTCAGCACAGCCCTCCAGGCCGATGCGAGCCATCCATTCCAGTGCCCGGCTCTTGGCCAGCTTGCGGTCCCCGCCGGACAACTCGCAGGCGAGCATCGCATTGCCAAGAACCGTTCGCCAAGGCAGCAGCAAATCTTTTTGCGGCATATAGCCTACGCGTCCGGCTTCGCAGGGCTCACCTTCGACCAGCACCTGCCCGTTGCTGGGCTGAATCAACCCCGCAATCAGCTTAAAGACGGTGCTTTTGCCTGTGCCGCTCTTGCCCAGCAGCGAAACGAATTCGCCGCGCGGTACATGCATGTTCATATCCCGCAGCACAGCGGTGTCTTCGGATTTTTCCCCGTACGTAAAGCTTACCTGTTCCAGTTTAACGGCCACTGCCCAATCCCTCCTATAGCGCTCAATCTCCCGCTCCTTAGCGATTATGCCGAGTTGCTGAACAAGACTCTGGATTGGCGCTGAAAAAGTCATCCTTCTTCTCCTTTTCGCGCATTACACCACCCCGCGATGAACGACGCAATGATTTGCGTATAGAGGATGAGCTGCTTCAGCTCCAGCTTCTCATCCACCGCATGGGCATCCTGGAGCCTTCCGGGGCCATAGATCACCGCCGGTATTCCCGCCTCTCCGAACCAGCCCGCGTCGGTCACCGATCTCGACATGCCGACAACCGCATCCTGCTTCACATACGCCCGATGTGTCTCCCGCAGCAGACGCGTGCCGGGATGCTTCGGATCGATTTCGAGCGCAGGGAAAATCTCGCCCCGATCCTCGATCATTGATTTTCCGCCCCAATGGAATTGCGGCGGATTTTCGCGCATCCACGGATCCGCGCCCGCGACATGTGCGATATGCTCCTCAATCTCGCGGGTGACGCTTTCGGATGACTCGTTCGGATAAAAATGAACGGTAATCCACAGCCTGCAGCGATCCGCGATAAAGGCAGCATGCCGACCGCCTTCGATGACAGCGGGATTTATCGTATTGATCCCCGGTGGAAATCCGGGATAGCTCTTCATGACGGCCCAGTGCCGTTCCAGCTCCTGGAGACCGCCAATAATCTTTGCCATTTTCTCAATTGCACTCGCTCCGCTAACCCCGCCTCCGGCATGAATGATTCGAGAGCGCATCCCATCATGGAGCGTTTCGTTGCTCTGCACCGTAATCCAACCGGTAATGACGCCCCCTTGACCTTGGATGTGCAGATCGCTCGTATCGGCCACGACCGCAAAGTCTGCAGTGTATCCTCTTTCCAGACAGGACAATGTCCCCGCCTCGCCCGCTTCCTCGCCGATCACCGACTGCAGCTGCAAATCGCCCTTCAGCTCGATCCCAAGCTCACGCACGATGCGGATGGCAAACAGCAAAGCGGCCAGACCGCCCTTCATATCGGCGACCCCTCTCCCGTAAATCAGCCCTTCCGTCAACTCACCTTCGAAAGGAGGATGCGTCCAGCCGCTGCTGTCCCCAACTTCCGCTACATCCATGTGTCCATTGAGAATCAAGCTCTGATAGTTGGAGGAGTCCGTCCCTTTCAATACTCCGACGACGTTCGGGTCGCCGGGAAAAACCTCCCAGCTGTCCGTTGCAAACCCGAGTTCCTGTAAATACGCTTCTACAAAACACTGCGCTTCCGCCGTATTCCTAGCCGGCGGACTGACGGTCGGAAAGGCGACCAGCCTGCGCAGGAGAGCAATCAGTTCATCCTGTCTTCCTTCGATTTCACGTTCAATTTGCTCGAAGAGCATTTCAACACTCCTTTGTTGATACGAGTTATAAGGCATATGTCATGTTTGTCCCACTCGGCCGTTTCTTTTTTCCGGACTGTGTGCGGCTCCCGGCGGGCGGTGTCTGGGGTGTCATGACGTGAGTGAATCACATGTTCTTTTTAGCGCATGTATATGGTGTTTTTTGTGAATTTCAATGTTGATGTTCATTGTTTGGATCGCTGTGTTGATGTTCTTTTCGCAGGTCACTGTACGGATGTCAAGTGGCTATCCATGTCCCCCTTACACCGCTGCTTATGTTGCTGCAACCGAAAAAAGCCGCCCTCCCATACAGGAAGATGGCTTCACTTACGCATAAGACGGCCTTTTCTGCACCTGCGAACGATATCGGCACTCGCTTTCTCCTCTAGCTTTAGCGCTGTACTCATGTCCGCAAGCCGCATGGCATGGCAGTCCTATCGATGTGATCCGCTTCCCTACGCTGGTATGATCCAGATCAGGTTCAAAGGGACTGAACCGGCCGTTGCCTGGTTCGATCTCAGCCTTTCGGCGCCCCTAGCAGAAACATTCAGTTATGGTTGACCAATCCGATGATCATCGATGATTAGTTCAGTGTTTTGTTCTGTGTTTTGTTCATTCACTTGTTTATTAGTGATCTATTCAGTCATCTGTTCAGTGATTTCTCTTATTTAATCTAGGACTTAATTAACCCAAATAGCGATGATACAAGCTTTTCGCTTCCGCGACATCTTTCGTACCGTGCACAAGCACCCGCCCATCGCGAAAAATTGCAAGCCGATGCGCCCCGATCGTGTACGAGATTAAGTATGGATTGCCCTGCACCGTTCCGCCCTGCCTGGACAGCTGCTCCGCCAGCGTCTCCAAATCACGCTCCACTGGCGCGGGTGGCCGAATCTGTACCGTATCTCGTCCGCACAACACTGCGGTTCGGCTGTGGTTCGAAGCCTGAAGGTACGGATACGTCGGCTGGCTGCCGCAGGAGGCGCAGTCCTCCTTCTTCAAGCGGTCAACGCCGATCGCCGTATACTGGTTGCTCCACAGGTCGAACGAGACGAGCTTGCCGCGCAGCGCCCGCTTGTTCCCCGTCAGCAGCTTCAGCGCCTCCGCCATCTGCAGCGCGACGACCATCTGTACCGCTGGCGCGATGATGCCCGACGTGTCGCAGGTCGCGCCCCCAATCGGAACGGTCTCGAGCAGACAGTTCAGACACGGCGTCTCGCCGGGCACAATCGCGCAGCTAACGCCGTAGCTGCCGACGCACGCGCCGTAAATCCACGGGATGCGCCGTTTGTGCGCGATATCGTTCAGCAGCAGCCGCGTATCAAAGTTGTCAGTCGCATCGATGATTAGATCGACGCCTTCTGTCAGCGCCTCAATCTCCGACGTCGTGACGTCGGCGACGATCGCGTCAATGGCTGCGCTGCTGTTAATGCGCCTCAGCCGCTGCTCCGCGGCAACCGCCTTCGGGAGGCGCCGCTCTGCATCATCCTCGCCGTAGAGCTGCTGACGCTGCAGATTACTCCACTCGACATAATCCCGGTCGACGATCGTCAAATGCCCCACCCCCGCGCGTACGAGGGTTTCCGCGCTGCCGGTGCCGAGTGCGCCTGCACCGACGATCAGCACATGCTTGCTTTGCAGCTGCTGCTGGCCTTCTTTACCAATAGGCGCAAACAGCTCTTGACGGGAATAGCGATCGGTCAAGAGGTGATCATCCCTTCCATCGGACTGCTAGCTGTGGCATAGCGCTTTCTCGGTATGCGTCCTGCCTCATATCCGTATCTGCCCGCCTCAACGGCTAGCTTCATCGCCAGCGCCATCTTCACTGGATCCGCAGCGCCGGATACCGCTGTATTGAGCAGCACACCGTCCGCACCCAACTCCATCGCCGTCGCGCAATCCGCTGGAGAGCCGATCCCGGCATCGACAATGACGGGAATCTGAGCCTGCTCGATAATGAGGCTCAAGTTCAGCGGGTTGACAATTCCTTGTCCAGAGCCAATCGGCGAAGCGCCCGGCATAATCGCATGCACGCCGAGATCCTCCAGCCGCTTAGCCAGCAGCACGTCGTCTGACGTATAAGGCAGTACGATGAAGCCTTCCCTCAGCAGCATCTCGGACGCTCGAAGCGTCTCAATCGGATCGGGCAGCAGCGTCTTCGGGTCACCGATGACCTCGACCTTAATCATATCGCACAGCCCGGACGCCTTCGCCAGCTTCGCGATGCGAACCGCTACTTCCGCCGTCTTCGCTCCCGCCGTATTCGGCAGCAGCTTATAGCGGCTGACATCGATCATTTCCAGAAAGTTCGGCTGGCTCGGCTCGAAAATATTCATCCGCCGAACCGCAAACGTCAGCACCTGCGTCTCCGACACATCGACGGCCATCTTCTGCACCTTATAGTTTGGAAACTTCCCTGTCCCCAGCAGCAGCCGGGATTGAAATTCATAAGGGCCGATCTTCAACATCCCTTTATCCTCCTCCTACAAAATGTACGATTTCGACACGATCCCCTTCTGTTAACCGAGCCTCGTCATGCCCCGACTTTTCCAATACCTGTTCGTTTAGTTCCACGATGGCGATCTTACCGTCCAATCCAAAATGACTCAGCAGCTGCGACACTGTACCGACTGTATCCGGCAGCTCCAACGTGTCGCCATTTACCCGTAATTTCACCATACCACCTCCGCTTGTTTCCTTTCTCCATGGTTTCGATTCAGACGGAACGCTTCCATTGGTATGTCCCATGATTTGCCTTCCATCAGGTCTGCCACCAGCTTGCCTGTCACAGGACTAAGCAATATCCCATTACGGTAATGGCCGGCGGCTACGAACAAGCCTTTCCAATCCGGATGCTCCCCGATGTAAGGCAACCCGTCTTCCGTCTGAGGGCGAAGTCCGGTCCAAGCTTTCTCCCACTCCGCGTTCACGATATTGGGAACGAGACGCTTCGCTCGATCCAGCAAAACCGCTACGCCGCTGGCCGTCACACGTTTATCGTAGCAATGCTCTGTCGACGTAGCCCCGATGACGATACGCCCTCCCCGCTTCGGTACGAGATAACAGCCGTGCGAGAAAATCGTGGACGTAAGGAGCGGAGGTCTGCTGATGACAGATACACACTCTCCTTTAACCGGATAGATCGGAAGCGGGCTACCGGCCTGATCCAGCAGCTCTCCTGCCCGCGCCCCGGATGCGATGACAAGCTGATCACAGCCGATCAGACCGTGCTGTGTCACAACGCCAGCTGCACGACCGTTCTCCAGCACAAGTGATCGCACGTCGGTGAATTCCATCAGATCGGCGCCCAGCACCCCGGCGGAGACAGCTAAAGCTTGTGTGAGCTCCGGTGCCAGCACATGTCCATCCTCTGGGATCCACATCGCGCCGATGACCGCTTCGGACAAGCCGGGCTCTCGAGCCCGAACTTCAGTGCCGCTCAACCATTCCGCCCTTTCTCCCGATTTCCGCTGAAATTCCATGATGTGCTTCAAGCTTAGGGCTTCATCAGCTGTCATGGCCACCTTCAGCATGCCTTTGCGGACGAGCGCGATATCAATCCCGCTCAGCTCCCGGAGCTCCTCAGCCAATGCAGGAAACATGCTTCGGCTCCTGCGGGCAAGTTCAAACAGTGGACCGGATTTCTCCATTTCAGCCTGTGCCGCTAGCATACCTGCTGCTGCGCCTGACGCCTCTCCCGCCAGCCTTCCCCGCTCCAGAACAGCGACTTTCTTTCCCCGCTTGGCGAGCTCAAACGCAATGGAACAGCCGATAACGCCTCCGCCTATAATTATGGTGTTAACATGATGGGTCATGCGAACGCCTCCCCTTATGTATCGCTCTAATGTAAGCCTGCACGCGTGCGGCTGGATCGGCTGCATCCACGATTCCAGACATGACCGCAATACCTGATGCACCAGCTCGAATGACCTGTGACGCATTGTCTGGCGTAATGCCGCCGATGGCAATGACCGGAAGGCGGACACTTGCCGCCGCTTCCCGCAGTGCATCTAAACCTCTGGGGGGTAAGTCTGGCTTCGACTGGCTCGGAAAGACATGCCCGAACAGCACATAGTCCGCACCCTGCTGCTCTACTAGAGCGGCTTCGACTGCCGAATGCACGGAGCATCCTGTACGCATTCCCGGGAATGCCGATTTGACCCGTTCCACTTCCAAGCTGTGATACGCCAAATGTGCGCCGCCCGTATGACAGCTCCACGCCACATCGACACGATCATTTACCACGATCTGCTTCGCTGGGACCCCAGCTTCCAGCATCCATTCGATTGCCTGCACAAGCTCCCGAGAGGATTTACTCTTCTCCCGGAGATGAAACGACGTCACATGAGGAAAGATCTTTCCTGCCAGCGAGGCGAATTGCGGCAGAGGCTGCCTGCCATTCGATATGACGTGCAGTTCTGGCATCGACATTGAATCCCCACCTCTAAATCCATATGATGTGAATGTAGTAAACAACCAGAGAGAGCAAAAAATACACTACCGTATAAATTCCGAACAAAAAAACCGCTCTTCTCCACGAGAAAAGCGGTTCACAATACAGGCGTCAAAAAGCACCGTCGCTCCTGCAACGGTCTTAACTCCCATTCGTCTTCACTTCCCTCCGCTGGCATTACCCAGTTCAGGTTTAAACGGTCGACGGCAGCACAGCCATCCTCTCAGCCCGGTTCTCCGAGCTCCCGCAAAATCTTATGCAATTCTATTAGAAGGATATTCCTAGTTTTGCCATTTGTCAATAACAATTGGTGATTTCATCCCATATTTTCACCTCAAATCATCAGTGGAATCATTGGAACGTTTAGGTGCTGCAATATTGAGATGAACGTGAATGTGTTACATAAATGGCTGCGATAGGTCTGAACGATGATGTTTAGCCGCAGCTTGTTCTAACTTCTCTACCGGATAAATCATTAAGCGTTCTCCAATGCGAGGAATGATGCCTTTCACTCTAAATTTGGCTGAAAATTAGATTGTGATCCCAACTTTCCTAACAATCGGAGCTTGGACCTCTGTCAATAGATTGGACACATAAAATCGAGAGAATTACGCAGCCGGATGAAACATACGTTCGTATTGATTTGGAGTGAAATACCCTATAGAGGAGTGGATTCTTTTTCCATTATAGAA
>NZ_JBHSQV010000133.1:0-17708 GCF_042658665.1 Marinicrinis lubricantis | reverse complement strand
CAAAATTAGCTTGTGATCGCATAAACCGTCAGTTGCAGCTTGATGTAGCTTAATTTTTGAACTGTAAATTTGTAGTCGGGTTAGTCTACAGTTTTTTAGAACGATGCATTATGAAATTGATTCATATTACGGAAAAAATGAAGCTGAATTTGTAGAGGGATGTCTATTGTTTATAGGATAAACGTCATCTTTTTTGCTGGTTTTGTCGAAATCATTTTCCAGTATTCTCTAATTGCATGGTATACTGATAGAAGCATCCTTCGTAAGATTAGTAGAAGGAATCAAAAAGAAATGCTTATGAAACATCATTCAGCGGAGGGATATTATGGGGATTATTAGAGCTGCCATTGACGCAGTGAGCGGAGGACTTGGGGATCAATGGCTAGAGGTCATTGCACCGCAGGAAATGAGCGATAAAACCGTGATGTCAATCGGTGTTAACGTCAGAAAGGATCACAGAAACAGCAATACGAAAGGTACAGATTCGACCGTTTCGAACGGCTCGATTGTCCATGTGCAGCCGAATCAATTTATGATGCTTGTGGATGGTGGCAAGATCATTGACTACACTGCCGAGGAAGGGTATTACAAAGTTGAAAATACGTCTCTTCCTTCACTGTTTAACGGGGATTTCGGCTCTGTGCTTTTGGAGACTTTCAATCGATTTAAATTTGGAGGTGTGCCGTCCTCCTCTCAAAAGGTCTATTTCATTAATTTGCAAGAGATCAAAGGAATTAAATTCGGTACACGAAATCCAATCAATTATTTTGATAACTTCTATAATGCAGAATTATTTCTGCGTACTCACGGAACGTATTCGATTAAGATTGAAGATCCTTTGAAATTCTTCTTCGAAGCGATTCCTAGAAACCAATCTGTGGTTGAAATAGAAGAAATCAATGAGCAGTATTTATCCGAATTTATGAATGCGCTGCAGTCAGCGATCAATCAAATGTCTAGTGACGGCATTCGCATCTCTTATGTCTCTTCGAAGGGCATGGAGTTGGCACGATATATGGCGGACGTCCTTGACGATGAATGGAGACGTCTGCGCGGAATGCGGGTTGAATCCGTCGGAATAAACGGCATTACCTATGACGAAGCATCGCAAAAGCTTATCAACTTGAGAAACGAAGGTGCCATGCTGCAAGATGCGTCTGTTCGAGAAGGGTATGTGCAGGGATCCATCGCACGGGGGCTGGAAGCAGCTGGCTCCAACGAAGGCGGCGCAATGAACGGATTTTTAGGCGTAGGAATGGGACTGCAGGGAGCGGGCGGCTTCATGGGCACTGCGTCGGAAATGAACCGGTTCCAGATGCAGCAGCAAGCACAGCAGGCACAACAATCGCAGCAGCAGCGGTTTACGTCAGGCGGAGCCGATTCGTGGCAGTGCAAATGCGGGCACCATAACAGCGGCAAATTTTGCTCCGAGTGCGGTTCTCCTAAGCCGCAAGCACAACCTAATGCATGGGAATGCTCTTGCGGTAATCAGAATACCGGTAAGTTCTGTTCGAATTGCGGCAAGAAGAAACCGGAAGAGAATCAGGTTCAGACCTGCAAGCAGTGTGGATTTACGCCCGCTTCTGGTCAAAAGATGAAGTTTTGCTCGGAATGCGGAACAAGCTTTGAATAGACGTAAAGCAATGGACAGAAGAGGTGAGCAGGCTTGGGGGTTGTAATTTACAAATGTATGAACTGCGGAGGCCCTCTAGCATTTAAACCGGAATCCCAAAATTGGACGTGTGATTACTGCCTCAGTGAATTTGGCGAGCAAGAGGTTAGAGATTTTATACATCATGAGCAGACTCATGCTGAAACTTCGATGACCGGGGAAGCCCTGCAGCATAAGAAAGAACAGGATCAAGAATTTCAGGATAAAGCAATGGGATACACGTGTGAAAGCTGTGGCGCGGAAATCGTTACCGATGATACGACCGCTGCGACGTTCTGCTATTATTGTCACAATCCTACGATTATTCAAAGGAGGCTGGAGGGGGATTTTCGCCCGGAGAAAGTGATCCCTTTTCAGTTCAATCGAGAACAAGCGACGGCAAAGTTTATCAAGTGGTGCAGGAGAAAGCCGCTGCTTTCTAAGTGGTTTATTGCGGATTCACAGCTGGAGAAGCTGTCGGGAATCTATGTCCCGTTTTGGCTGTTCGACTGTGATATCGAAGGGGAGATCAGCGGGGAAGCAACCAGGGTTCGTACCTATACCCGAGGAGACACTCGGTATACGGAGACGAAATATTTTCATGTGGACCGCGGAGGTTCGGCTGCGTTTCGAGATGTGCCTGCCGATGGCTCGAGGAAACTGGACGACGAGCTGATGACCATTCTTGAACCTTTCGATTATAAGGATTTGAAAGATTTTACGATGGCCTATTTATCCGGATATTTGGCGGAAAAGTACGACATGGATCAAAATGACGTATACGGCCGAGTATCCACCATCATTCGGAATCATATGAGTTCACTTCTTCAGGAAACCATACAAGGCTACAATCGAGTGAGCATCCACCATACTCACGTTAAGTTTCATAAAGTCGAAGCGACATATGTGCTGCTGCCTGTCTGGATGTTTACTTATCATTACAAAGGAAAAATCTATATGTTCGCGATGAATGGACAGACGGGGAAAATTGCCGGAAGGCTGCCGATCAGCTGGGGAAGAGTCGGGTCTTGGTTCGGGGCTGTATCTGCTGCAGTATTTACGGCATTGATCATTGGGGGGCAGTTATTATGGTGAAGCGAATTTATCGCCTTCCAATGATCACGTTGATGTCGCTCATTTTCCTGGTCTTGGGAAACGGCATAATCTTTGCGTCCGACCGTAACGTCTATGATGAGGCCCAATTGTTTACACCATCCCAAGTGGAAGAGTTGCAGCAGAGAGCCGTCTCATTGGGAGAGAAGTGGAAGCTGGATATTGTCATGGTGACAACGAATGATGTTCAAGGAAAAACGTCGAGGCAGTATGCTGAGGATTTCTATAACGCACATCAATTGGGATACGGGAATACCCAAGACGGTATATTATATCTTCTTAATATGAATGACCGAGAAGTGTATATTTTGACGAAAGATCGCGGTGTAGATTTGATTACAGATCGTAGAGTGGAAGAAATGTTAGATAAGGTTTACCCTTATTTATCCGAAGATGCATTTGGTGAGAGTGCGCACGCTTTTCTTGACGAAGTCGACATCATGATGCAGCGGGGGATTCCTGAAGAAGGCGGCAGCTTGCTGCAGGAACTTGCTATTTATTCGGGGATATCTATTGTGATTGGAGCCGTCGTCGTAGGTGTGATGGCCGGGTATAATCGAGGACGCTCCACGGTCAATTCGAGAACGTATTTGGATCATAATTCACTCGTTGTCGATCGCAGGAACGATCAGTATAAGCATACGAGAGTGACCCAGCAGCGAATTCAGAGAAGCTCCGGCAAAGGGAGCTCTGGCAGTTCAAGAACAGGTGGAGGCGGGAGAAGCTTTTAATCTCCCGCTTTTTTATTTGTCTAGAATGTTTAATCTCATATGCATCGGCGGGGTAACTAGCTTATGTCTTTTGGGTTGTTCTTCGGTTTCATGCGGAACGCCAAGGAAAATATATCATAGATGGATTACATCAAATGGCACAGCGATATCCTTTAAGCCGCTTTCGCGGGCTCGGCTTTCTTCTAGCTTTTGACTTGCCTGAGGGAACAGCGCCGCAGCTTGTGGTTGAATGTCTGAAAATGGGCTGCTGATAAATGCTCCGAATGAGACGACGATTCGTCTTATGCCGCCATTGATTGTGACAAAAGAAGAAATAGATCAGATGATTCAAACAATGACAAATGTGTAGATGAAGCATTTTAGAGTAAATAACAAATAATGTATTTATTTTGACGTATATGGTAATGGTAAGAGAAAAAAAGGGGCAGCATGTTGTGATTGGTCTTATTGTTATCATTTTGATTTTAAATTGGTGGGCATTTCGAATAAGACATTGGTTTACAGCGAATCAAATTGTCCATGTGTGGTGCTTTACAACCGGCTTCCAGTCTATATTCGATCTATATGTGGATAACAAATATCACGGTTATTGGTATTTTACGAAAGCTGTGGATTGGTTAGGACTTCCAGCGCATGTGGTACTGATTCCTCCAGTCAATTTGTTGTTTATACGTTTCTTTCCGTTTCAGCGAAAATGGTTCTTCAAATTAGGATACATTTTGTTGTTTTCGATTTTGATTTTACTATACGAATTGGTGGCTATGCTGCCGGAACCGTGGGGGTATTTCCATTATGGCTGGTGGACGATTTGGCATTCTGCTGCCTTAGACCCGATTCTTCTTTTGATTCTGCTTAGCTATTACAGATGGATTTGCCGTTTGGAGAGAAAAGCATGTTCCTCTATATAACAAGAAGCAAGGAAGTGCTCTCAAATTCGAGTACTTCTTTTTTTCGTCGTTGTATTTCACATGATCAAAATATTTCCTTACAACAAATATATTTCCAACAAACGTTTTTCGTAGTAGTCTAAATGAAAGGGCGTACCTAACTAGAATATATGCTTGCTGGGGGGATTAAGTGTGCACAGCGTACTGTTAGTAGATGATGAAATCTACGCTAGGCAAGGCTTGAGGCAGCTGATTGACTGGGCAGGTTGTGGATATGAGGTGTTGGATGAAGCAGATAACGGGGAGGACGCGCTGGATTTGATTCAGCAAAGGAAACCGGATCTGGTTATTACGGATATTCGCATGCCTGTTGTGGATGGGTTGGAACTCATTCGACAGGCTAGGGAGTCACTTATCGTAGACACATGTTTTATTATCATCAGCGGATATAATGATTTCGTCTACGCTCAGCAGGCGGTCCGTTTCGGTGTTCACGATTTTATTTTAAAGCCGATTGATGAACAGCTGCTTTCACATTCCTTAAGTAAATTGAATGAGAAGCTAATACAGGGAAAGGACTTTCGACAGCAGAGGGAACAGCAAATGAACGCGGAAATGCTGCAATCGCTTATCAAAGGGGAGGCCGATGCAAAGTCGATTGCGGAATGGACAGCGCGTTTAAATATGACGGATGCAGGTGATATCTATTATCTATTCATCGAAATCAATGATGTTCATCCTTGGAGCAGACATCCATCTACCTTTTCCCTTGAACAGTGGAAGGAGCAGGTGAAGAAAGAAATCCAGGACATGCTGGGTATACGTTCAACGATATTGATGAACCTGCATCGCAATCGACTGGGAATCGTGCTTTCTTCACGGGATCTCGGTTGTTTCCAAGGAAGCATTGATCGATTTGCGGCAGAGCTTCAGCTGAGATTGAAATTGAAGTATCGTGAAGCCATTTACATATACGTGGGTCATCCGGTGCGGGAATGGTCTCAGCTGAAGGAGTCTTATCTCACGGCCAAAGAGGCGCTGCAGCATAAGTTTGCTGCCAATGAGACGAAAATTGTTGTTTATGAACGGGTGAAGGATCAAGCGATTAGGCTGATTGGAATGGAACAGGAGCTGTATGAGCAGCTGCTGGAGCAATTTGAAGAAAACTATGAAAGCGGTATCCTAAGTTCGATCGACTTGCTGTTCGAACAGTTTACAACGAAACGATTCGCTCCAGAAGCAGTGAAAATGGCGATTCAGCAATGCGTTTCCGGAATGCTGGGCATGATGAAGAAATTCGATATTGCGGAAAATGAGCTGCAGAGCTTAGAACCGATTGTCGGTTGGAATGATTTGAATTTAACGCTTAATGAACTGAAAAGACTGTTCACCTCGTTTACGATGGAAGGCGCCCAAGTGCTAGGCGAGAGAAGAAAGCAGTATGTTCGTGGGGGCATTCAAAATATAAAAAATTATATTGAAACGCATTTTCGTGAGAATATCAGCCTGAAAAGCATTGCGGCACAATTTTATATGAATTCGGTATATCTGGGTCAGCTGTTTAAGAAGACATACGGATTATATTTCAACGAATTTTTGCTTCAGCTGCGCGTCCAAGAAGCGAAGAAGCTGCTGCGTCAAACCGATTTAAGAGTTTATGAAGTAGCGGAGAAGGTGGGGTTCAGCAATGCCGATTATTTTGTTACTCAGTTCGAGAAGCAGGAAGGCATGACGCCGACAGAGTATCGCAATAAGCTGTTTCATTCTTAACGATTCGAGGGGAAATCTGTGAAATTCAGCGTAAACAATATTCGCTTACGGGATAAAATGCTGATTTTGTATTTTTTATCGGTATTTGCTCCCATCTTACTCACGAACGTGATTTTTTATCAGGTCACAACGAACAATGTGGAAAATCAACGGATGAAGGATATTTCACGGGCAGTCGAGCAGATTCGAAATGAGTTTCGAAATGAGATTGAAGACGCGATTAATTTGTCCTCCGTGTTCTATATGGATTTAATGCTGAATGAAATATTGGAAGCGAATTATGATACGGATGCAGCATATGTGGAGGCGTATGATTCCTATTTAAGAAGAGTGCTCAACAGCTATTCACCCGTATACCATTCCGTGCAGGCGATTACCGTCTACGTGGATAATCCGACAATCTTTCATTCTGGAGGGGTCGGCTATATTTCGGAAAGAGTGAAAGAGACGGATTGGTACAATACAGTGAAGAGCAACAAACATTCACAGCCCATCGTCATGCGCACAACATCAGATTCCGATGGCCAACGCACGCTCAGCATTTTGCGTAAAATGAATTATTACGAAACGTACAACGAGCGGGAGAAAATTTTGAAAATTGATTTGAATATGCATTCGATCAGTAATATTTTTAAGAACCTCAACCTGCAGGGGAATATGTATTTAATTAATGAACGCGGGATCATTGATTATACGACCGACCCTGATGTCGATTATGAGTCAAAGCGTGTGTATTTTGAGAATGTTCCTCACTCAGAAGATACGATCGAGTTTCCCGCGGAATATGCTTTTGTGAACTATTTGGATGGATGGCGGATTGTGGGAACCATTTCGGAGGAAGAGGTCTTCAACGAAGTTTGGAAATCAAGAAATTTCGTGATCATCCTTGCTTCAATCAATATCGTGCTGCCGACATTGATTATTGTTTGGATTACCCGTTCTTTGAATGTGCGGATCATCCGTATTTTGCGGCATATGAAAAAAGTGAAAAATCAGCATTTTGAGACGATCGAGCAAACGGATTCGAGAGATGAAATCGGCCAATTGACGAATGAATTTAACCGAATGACGCTCCAGATTAAAAGCTTGATCGATGATGTGTATGTGGCAGATATTCAAAAGAAAAATCTAGAACTGCAAAACCGCCGCGCTCAGCTGAATGCGCTGCAGAGCCAGATCAATCCACATTTTCTATTCAATGCGCTGGAAACGATCCGCATGCGGAGCTTGATTAAGAGCGAGTCGGAAACGGCAAAGATCATTCAAAACATGGCCAAAATATTCAGGAATTCATTAGTATGGAACAAGGACCTTGTGACCGTTAAGGAAGAGCTGGAACTGATTCATTGCTTTCTTGAAATTCAGAAATATCGGTTCGGCCAGAAGCTGGACTATTCTGTCGAAGTCGCAGAATCCGTCTATGGATGTGCCATTCCCAAATTGATATTTCTGCCATTCGTAGAAAATGCGAGTATTCACGGCATCGAGCCGCTCAAAGAGGGAGGAAAGATCCGTGTGCGGATTGAACGAATGCCGGAGGATATTTTGTTCACGATTCAAGACAATGGAGCGGGCATGACAGAGGATCAAATCAGGCAGCTGAATGGTCTGATGGAAAGCAATGATGAAATGGGCGAACATGTGGGAATATATAATGTTATTTTACGATTGAAGCTATATTACGGAAAACGGTTTGAATTTCGAATTGAAAGCGGCAAAGGCCACGGGACGATGATATCACTACGTCTCCCCATAGAAAAGAACCGAGGCGTTGGAGTATAAATAGCGCTCCCGAAGCCCACATGGAGAGGGTTTTGGGAGCGTGTTATATATTCGGGAGAATATGAGTGTGTTGGTTTCAATGAGAATGTTGTAAATGAACTATGTTTTTTTAAGTATGAACTAAAGTTTATTGGGTCAACAAAGGTCCATCTAAATTCTATAATGAAAGTGCTTACAAAACCAATGTAGAAATGAAAGGGGTACTGCACCATGGCAAAGAGAAAGCCGCTGATTGTCATCTTAGCAGTCATCATGATGGTTTCAATTCTAGGAGCGTGCGCAAAGAATAATAACAATGCAGGGGGTTCCAATGACATCTCCGCGAACGGAGCAGATTCTCAAGACAAAGTGACATTTACTTATTTTAATGCCAATGCAGGAAAAGACATCAATACGAACGAGACAACCATCGGAAAGATATTGGAGGAACAAACCGGCGTTAATTTCAAGATTGAGCACTTGGTTGGCGACGCCAATACGAAGATCGGAACGATGATCGCGGGGAACGAATATCCGGATGTGCTGGTTCCAGAGGGCACCATCGACAAGATCGTGGATGCCGGGGCGTTCATTCCGCTCAACGATTTAATCGAGGAGCACGCACCGAACATTAAGCGTGTCTATGAGCCCTATTACAACTTGATGAAAGCGGAAGACGGAAACATCTATTTCCTTCCACTCAGCGCAGTGATTGGGGAATTCATTCCGGCCCCGAACATCGAGCAAGGAGCGTTCTGGGTTCAGCGCCGCGTGCTGAAGGAATATAACTACCCGAAAATCAAAACATTGGATGAATATTTGGATTTGATTCGGAAATATGTGGCGGATCATCCAGAGGAAGATCTCACCGGATTCTTGTCGCTGACGACACAGGATAAGTTCTTTGCATTTACGAATGCACCGATGCATCTGGCCGGTTACCCGAACGACGGCGGTGTGATCATCGATATGGAGACCCATGAAGCACTGGATTACGGGGACGAGGAAATGACGAAGCGTTGGTTGAAGACGCTCAATGGGTTGAATGCGGAAGGATTGTTCGATAAGTCTTCCTTTGTGGACAACTACGATCAATATTTAGCCAAAATCGCTTCCGGCAAAGTACTCGGATTCTTCGATTACAGATGGCAGGTGGGTCAATCGCTGAACAACTTGCGTGAAGCGGGCAACGATGATCTAGATTATATGCCGCTTCCGATCGTATTTGATGAAAATATTACCGATCAGTATCTTGAGCCGCCATCATTCGTTAACAACCGGGGTATCGGTATTACGGTCAGTGCAGAGGATCCCGTTCGAATCATTAAGTTCTTTAATACGTTGCTCGAAGAAGAAAATCAAATATTGTCCAACTGGGGTCTTGAAGGCGAAACGTATGAAGTGGATGAAAACGGCCGCTTCTATCGTACGCCGGAGCAAATCAAGAAGACCGAATCCGAAGAATTCAGAGAAAGCTTTGGCTTCAAATACTTTGAATACAACTGGCCGCGTTACGGCAACGGATCCACGCTGGAAAGCGGAAACTCACATGCTGCGAATAGACAGCCGGAAGTAGCTCAAGCATCATATTCCGATGGCGATAGGAAGCTGCTCGAGGCATATGGCGTGCAGACCTTCTCCCAGTTGTTTGCTGCACCGCTTGACAGACCTTGGTATCCTGCATGGAGCATTCCGATTGAACAGGGATCGCCTGCGCAAATCTTCACGCAGAAAAAATCCGATCTGCAGAGAGAATACTTCCCTAAAATGGTGCTGGCGCCAGCCAACGACTTCGAAGCACTTTGGGAGGAGTATTATGAGGAGTTTAACAAGCTGGATGTGGAAGTATACGAGGATACAATCACCGAAGAAGTGAAGAAGAAAATCGAACTAGTGCAGGGCAAGTAAGGTTCTAATTGGAAGGCCGGAAAGAGGATGATATGTTTCCGGCCTTCTCATGGTTCCCGAACAGGTGATGGGAGGAGAGAAAAATGGTGGAGAAGAATTCAGGGGTTGCAGCATCGGGAGCCCCAATACCGAGACTAACCCAAAAGCCAACCGGCTTCAGATTGTTCTGTAAACGTCTTGTGCAGCAGAAAACGCTCGTCTTCATGTCGGTGCCTTTTCTGATCTGGCTGTTTATATTCAAATACGTGCCGTTATGGGGATGGACGATTGCGTTTCAGGATTATAAGCCGGCGAAGAGCTTTATGGACCAAGCTTGGGTCGGATTGAAGCATTTTCAATTTTTGTTTCAAGATGAGCACTTCTTTAGAGTGCTGCGAAATACACTCGCGATGAGCTTTATTAATCTCGTACTAGGCTTTACAACGGCTATTGCCCTCGCCATTTTGTTAAATGAGCTGCGGCGGGTCGTATTTAAGCGGGTCGTGCAGACGATCAGTTATTTACCGCACTTTATTTCTTGGGTCGTTGCGGCCAGCATCATATCGAATGTTTTGTCCGCTGACGGCGGTATTTTAAACGAACTTTTGATGTGGCTTGGATTCATTAACGAGCCGATTCTTTGGTTAGGTAAAGGGGAATATTTCTGGGGAATTCTAGGCGCCTCAGAAGTGTGGAAGAACGTAGGCTGGAACACCATCATTTATTTAGCGGCGATGACGATGATCGATCCGGCGCAATACGAAGCCGCGGAAATTGACGGAGCAGGCCGTTTTCAACGCATCTGGCATATTACGCTGCCAGGCTTACGTCCTGTCATTGTCATTTTATTGATTATGAATATTGGACAATTGCTGGAGTCGGGATTCGAACCGCAATACTTGCTGGGTAACGGAATGAACGTGAAGTATTCCGAGAATCTGGATATCTTTGTCTTGAAATATGGGATTTCTATGGGGAACTTCTCCTTATCGATCGCCGCAGGCATGTTCAAAACAATCATTAGTTTTATCTTATTATTCTCCGCCAATTCATTGGCGAAAAGACTCGGGCAAGAGAGATTGTTCTAAGGAGGGTGTGCTGTGCAGCTCATAAAAAAGAAAACAATGTATTCACGCTACGGCTCGCCGGGTGATCGTATTTTTGATTTCTGTAACTATACGTTCATGATTTTTCTGGTTATCGTGACACTTTATCCGTTTATTAATACGCTTGCGGTTTCATTCAACGATGCCAATGATTCCGTTCGCGGCGGAATCTACTTATGGCCGAGAGTGTTTACATGGGAAAATTACGAGTATGTATTTCGTGAGTCCGCTGTATTTCATTCGCTTATCATTTCCGTGCTGAGAACCGTAATCGGTACAGTCGTAACCGTATTCTCCTGTGCGATGGTGGCCTATACGATTAGTCGTCCGGAATATGTATTGCGTAAATTTATTACGATTGCTTTTATTTTGACTATGTATTTCAACGGCGGTTTGATTCCGAACTTCTTGCTGATTCGCGACTTGGGAATGATGAACAGCTTCTGGGTCTATATTATTCCAGGTATTATTGGGGTGTTTAACTTAATCGTCATTCGATCCTTTATCGAAGGGCTGCCGGAGGGGATTTTGGAATCGGCGAGAATCGACGGTGCTGGAGAGTTTACTACTTTTTCGCGAATTGTACTTCCGCTCTCGGTGCCTGTGCTTGCAACGGTTGCACTGTTTACGGCGGTGTATCAATGGAATTCCTGGTTTGACGTCTTCCTTTACAATTCATCGAACAAAAATTTAAGCACGCTGCAGTATGAACTGATGAAGATTCTGCAAAATTCCAATGCGTCTATGTCTTCCAATACGACGGGTGGATATACAGGTGAAAATCCGAACGCCACTCAAGTGACACCGACCTCTATTCGCGCCACAATGACGATTGTAGCCAGCGTTCCTATTATTCTGGTCTATCCATTCCTGCAAAAATATTTTGTGAAGGGGATGACGCTCGGAGGCGTCAAAGGATAACGAAATCGCAGCGGCTGATTTATCGATTAAGTTATGTTTTGAAGGGAGATTCATGGATTATGCCTACAAATATGTTTTTTAATGCGCATCATTCTCCGATCGGGGCTTTCGCCAGCTTTACACTCGGTTTTCCGGGCCCGGGGGGCGGAATGGATCTGGAGCTTGGTAGATCTCCGAGAAAAAGCGTATATATTGGATTGGAGTCTTCAGAAGAAGCGGGGAAATACGATGCACTGCCATTCTTTGAGCATGGTGAGGATGAAGCACGGCGGTATGATGTGGAGAATCCCGATCCGAATAAAGATAAACCGAAAATCGTCCTTCCGATTCCAAAGGAACGAATTAAGCGGGAGTTTAAGCTGTCGACAGATACGTGGACGGCAGGGGATCTAACTTTTACCGTTTATTCTCCAGTGCAGCGAGTGCCCGACCCGGAGAAGACAGGGGACGAAGAGCTGAAGCTAGCTCTAGTACCGGCGGTGATTGCGGAACTTTCGATTGACAATACGAAGTGCGGCCGTGCTCGAAGAGCGTTCTTCGGCTATGAAGGCAGCGATCCATACAGCTCGATGCGTCGTTTAGACGATACCAGCCGAATGAAAGGCGTCGGTCAGGGACGTTTGACCTCGGTGATGTCGAGTGATCCGGATATACAATCCGCACTTCATTTCAGCATGGAAGATATCTTATTGAACCCGCTTAAGGAGAACTGGACGTTCGGCTTGGGAAGATTGGGCGCTATGGTAATGGATGTGCCCGCGGGGAAGAAGCGGACGTATCGCTTTGCCGTATGCTTTTATCGTGGAGGAATCGTGACCGCCGGGATGGATGCTTCCTATTATTACACGCGTTATTTTTCAAATATCGAAGAGGTAGGAGAATATGCAGTGCAGCAAGCGGATACGCTGATCGCGAAAGCGCTGCAGGCCAATGAAATGGTAGAGCAGGCCAAGCTGTCGGACGACCAGAAAATGATGATGTGCCATGCCGTACGCAGCTACTACGGCTCTACACAACTGCTGGAGCAGGACGGCAAGCCGTTCTGGATCGTTAATGAAGGCGAATACCGGATGATGAATACGTTTGATTTGACAGTAGACCAATTGTTTTACGAACTGAAGATGAATCCTTGGACTGTGAAAAATGAACTGGATATGTTCTCCGCTCGCTACAGTTATGAAGATGAAGTCAGATTTCCAGGTGAGGACAAGGTGTATCCCGGCGGGATTAGCTTTACCCATGATATGGGCGTAGCGAATACCCTCTCTAGGCCGCATTATTCAAGCTATGAGCTGTATGGCTTGGACGGCTGCTTCTCACATATGACGCATGAGCAGCTCGTGAATTGGATCTTGTGTGCGGCGGTGTATGTGGAGCAGACGGGGGATGAGGCTTGGATGCAGCACAATTTGCCGCTGTTTGATCGCTGCTTTGAGAGCATGCTGAACCGGGACCATCCAGATCCAGCTCAGCGAAACGGCTTAATGGGGCTGGACAGCACCAGAGTGATGGGCGGCGCGGAAATCACAACGTATGACAGCTTGGATGTTTCGCTCGGTCAAGCACGCAACAACCTGTACTTGGCGGGCAAATGCTGGGCTTCCTATGTTGCTTTGGAGAAGCTGTTCCGCGATCAAAACATGGAGACGCTGTCCGAAGCGGCAGGAAAGCAGGCCGAACGATGCGCGAAAACGATCGTTTCCTATATGACAGAGGATGGATACATTCCAGCCGTCATGGGGGAGGGCAACGATTCTAAAATTATTCCGGCGATTGAGGGCTTGGTGTTCCCTTACTTTACGAATTGCAGGGAAGCGCTTGATCCGAACGGTCGGTTCGGCTTTTATATTCAAGCGTTAAAGCGCCATCTATCTACTGTCCTCGTTGAAGGAGTATGCCTGTTTCCGGACGGCGGCTGGAAGATTTCTTCGACGAGCAACAACTCGTGGCTCAGCAAAATTTATCTTTGTCAATTTGTCGCCCGCCATATTCTGGGCATGCCTTGGGATGAGAAAGGAGCCGCAGCAGATAGAGCTCATGTCGCATGGCTGACCCATCCGGAGCTCTCCATCTGGAGCTGGAGCGATCAAATTTTGGCCGGTCAAATTATCGGCAGTAAATACTATCCGCGCGGTGTGACAAGCATTTTGTGGCTTGAGGAATAAGGGAGGAGGGAACTGCGATGACGGAGCAAAACGCTCAATATGTAAGGCTGCGTGATGTATTTAAAGATGACTTCCTGGTCGGAGCGGCGGTTAATCCAAACACATTAGATCGTCAAGCCGATTTGCTAAACTATCACTTCAACAGTTTGACGGCTGAAAACGAGATGAAATTCGCTAGTCTTCATCCAGAAGAGCATGTATATACGTTTGACGATGCAGATCGTATCGTGCAATTTGCAAGAGAACATGGCATGAAGGTTCGGGGACACACGCTGGTTTGGCACAACCAAACGACGGAATGGCTGTTTCGCAACCCGGATGGCGAATGGACGGATCGAGACACACTGCTGGCTCGTATGAAGTCTCATATTGATACCGTAGTAAAGCGCTACAAGGATGACGTGTATTGCTGGGATGTTGTCAATGAGGTCATTGCGGATGAAGGCCCTGATCTGCTTCGTTCCTCCCACTGGCTGAATATTGCAGGATCCGATTTTATTGCGAAAGCGTTCGAGTATGCCAATGAAGCCGATCCGAACGCACTGCTTTTCTACAATGACTATAACGAATCTCATCCTGAGAAAAGAGAGAAGATCTATTTGTTGGTGAAATCCTTGCTGGAGCAAGATGTTCCGATTCACGGCATTGGACTGCAGGCGCATTGGAATTTGCATTCACCAGAGATCGAGCAGATTCGTGAAGCGATGGAACGCTATGCTTCATTAGGATTGAAGCTGCAGTTGACCGAACTGGATGTGTCCGTATTTGACCATCACGATCGGCGTACCGACTTACTGGCACCAACCGAAGAAATGCTCGAGCTTCAAGCGGAGCGGTATGGGCAGTTCTTCAAGCTTTTTAAAGAATATCGAAATGTCATTACAGGTGTCACCTTCTGGGGAGCGGCAGACGATTACACTTGGCTGAACGACTTTCCTGTCCGCGGAAGGAAAAACTGGCCGTTTCTATTTGATGAAAGCCATCAGCCCAAACGTGCATTTTGGGAAGTGGTTCGGCAAGCGGAGGCATAAGGGATTTTCAGTCTAGTATGAATGCAGCAGCGATGGATTCATTGGGATGGAGAGGGGGAGCAAATCGATGAAACGACTAGGTTCATTTTATACAGGACGTTATCGCAACGTATTTAAGGAGTATGGATTTTCAGAGCAAGAAATTCAGGATCGTGTACAGGATACGTGGACGAAGCTGTTCGAAGGCAGTGAGGAGACAAGGATCTATTACGATGCAGGCGATGACATGGGGTATATGCTGGATACCGGAAATTTGGACGTGCGTACGGAAGGCATGTCTTACGGTATGATGATAGCTGTGCAGATGGACCGTCAAGATATCTTTGATCGTTTGTGGAAGTGGACGATGGACTATATGTATTTGACTACGGGGACACATACGGGTTATTTCGCCTGGTCCTGTAATCCAGATGGCACGCGAAGGTCCGAAGGCCCGGCCCCCGACGGTGAAGAATATTTTGCGATGGCGCTGCTGTTCGCTTCGCATCGCTGGGGAGATAGAGAAGAGCCATACGATTACGGTACACAAGCACGCAGGCTGCTGCATACTTGTCTGCACAATGGAGAGGATGGAAGCGGCAGATATCCGATGTGGAATCCGGATCATAAGCTGATTAAGTTTATACCGGAATGCGAATTTTCCGATCCCTCCTATCATGTGCCGCATTTTTATGAGTTGTTTGCGGATTGGGCTTATCCGGAGGATCGTCCGTTTTGGAAAGAAGCCGCTGTGGCAAGCAGAGCTTATCTGCACAAATCATGCCATCCTGATACAGGACTTGCGCCAGAATATGCGTATTATGACGGAACGCCGAACAATGAACGCGGGTATGGCCATTTCTTTAGCGACTCGTACCGTGTAGCAGCGAACATTGGACTAGATATGGAATGGTATGGAGCAGATGAATCGCTGAGCGATATTGCCAATCGGATTCAAGACTTTTTCGCAGATAAAGATCCGGCTGATTATCGAAGGTATACGATAGAGGGCGAGCCGTTCGAGGAAAAATCGCTCCATCCCGTTGGACTTATTGCTACCAATGCGATGGCTTCACTGGCCGCAACAGGACCTCACGCAAGGAAACATGTGGAGCTGCTTTGGAATACGCCGGTTAGAACGGGAGATAGAAGATATTATGACAACTGCTTATATATGTTCGCTATGCTGGCGTTAAGCGGCAATTACCGGATTTGGATGCCGAATGAGCATGCGAGAAAGTAATCTCTTTCCATTAGATAAAACTTAACAAGTTCATTTTGAAGTATAGTCAAAAAGATGATAGGGCAGGGCATACGATGAGTGAGTTGTAAATTATGTCCCTGCCTTTTTTGTCGTTTTCAGTTGTTTCATGAGCTTTCTATATTGGACTTCATAATGGATATCGAGCATTGCTGGACATTTCTCGTTATAATGTGGGAGGATCGAATTCATTGAGATGTTTCATAACATATAACACATGAAGAGAAAGGAATTTTGTATGGTCAAGCGATTGTGTATTATCCCCTGCGGCAAGAAAAAGATTTGGGACGATGATCCAGAAGCGGGGATCATGAAAGCGAAGCACGTATATCGCAGTGCGCTCCACAGGAAATGTCAGGCGTATGCACGCATGTTTTTTGATCATTGGGCTATTTTATCCGCTAAATACGGCTTGCTGCTTCCCGATGATATCGTTCCAGGAAATTATGATGTTTCTTTCGGAACGAATCATTCCGATCTTATTTCATTCCAAGCGCTTCAGCGGCAAGTAAAAGAAAAAGGGCTTTTACAGGTAGAACAAGTCGTCATGCTGGGAGGAAAAAAATTTACTAACGTTGTTCCACATATCTTTGATTCGAATAAAGTAAACATTAATTATCCGTTATCCGACTGCAAAGGAATTGGCTATATGCTGCAAAAGCTTGATTACGCATTAAAGCATCGGGTCGAAATGTAGTATTTGCAATGATGAAGCATGCTATTAAAATCGATGGTACAATACATGTCCTTTGGAAAACATTGCATTTGTGCCCCGTTGCTCAACGTGATATATTGTTCTTCCGGCTCCTGAACGAGCAGCCAATGTGAAAGTTCAAATTGCAGTTCTGAGAAAACAGTTCAGCAGGATCATCACATAGATGACATTGCGGATTGGAAGAAGATTGCACTTGAAATGGAGTCACCAATCATGATATATTATAACTCCTGCCGCTGATGAGGCGGTTAGGAAAGGAAGCTTGAGGGCAGCTGGAATAAGTTCGGGTGGTAAGCATCGATGAGATGAACATTACGAACTGGAAAAAAGTTGCACTTGCAAATAGGCTTCCAAACATGATATATTGTAATTCCGGCTGTCGGACAGGCAGTTGGCGGGAAGTGAAGAGCGCAGCTTTGAAATGATGGTTCTACGGTGCATCGAATGATGGTATCGGAAACTGGAAAAAAGTTGCACTTGCAAATGAGCTTCCAATCATGATATATTATAACTCCGGCCGTTAAGGCGGATCGGTGAAAAAGTGATTTGTTCTTTGAAAACTGAACAACGAGTGAAACTGTGCGGATCTCTTCGGAGATTCAAATTAGTCAGTAACGTGATGACTTTTATTTCTTCGGATGACGTTGAAATATAAGCATCGATGAGCAAGACAAACGATTCAATACTTTTTACCGACGCTTCTTCCTCTGAATTCTTGTTGGATCGTACG
>NZ_JBHSQV010000132.1:0-17243 GCF_042658665.1 Marinicrinis lubricantis | reverse complement strand
GTTTTTTGAATTCGCTTGTAAACGTGCGGCGTGGTTGTTTGGACATTGTAGAGATCCGCTCCCTTAGTGTAATAGCTTTATTCTACAAGCCCTTATTTTTTCTGTCCAACTAAGTGTAGCCTATCCATGTTTTATCAAATCTGAGAACAGGAGCCTACATTCTTTTCATCCGAAGATATAACCACACCTGGTGAAGCAGAATGAAATACAGGAGTGGATAAATGAGTGCAAAAGCGATTTGAGCCGCCGAAAATGATTGCATCTGCATCAATACTTGAAAGGTTTGAGAAACGGGAGGCAAAAACCACCATAAGAAATTCATGACCCGTGCACTTCCCGTATGCGTTGTAATGATTTGACCTTGCGTCTCTTCGGCAGAGCTGAAGAAGCTGTAACAAAGCCTGGCAGAGAATAGATAAACGATGATAGATGAAACCGCATAGCTGTCCATGGTCGGATTCGGCTTATATGTATACAGCAGCAGGACGGATAATAAAAAGAAAACGAACGGAGGAAAAAAACAATATGTACGAAAAATTGCTTTTCAGCAGGAAATTGACTAAATGGAAGGACAAGCTAATCCCCCTCAATCGATCATGAACCATCTCCATAATATGAGGCCCATTCAATGCTAGTTGATTCAACAGCGTAATGTTCAGGTGCATACCCGATCGACGTCCCAGGTTTCCGATTGATTTTCCCGCGAGAAGGCCTAGTTAGCCCCGCAATCAGCTTCAGCAGGGTCGATTTGCCCGATCCGTTACGGCCTACAATCGCAAGACATTGATTGCTTTTAATCGATAGATGATGTTATCCAGCACAGGCTTGTCTCTCTTGAAAGACTTGCCTACATCGCTTAGTTCGATAATGGTATCCATGATTGACTCCCATGAATGCGATCATGAGCAAATCAATCAAAGTGATTTCATTGCCTTCCTTATCTGTTCCGATCGGATCGAAGATCATACATTTCAATAAGAAATTAAAAAAAGGGACGCATGAACGTCCCTCGTTTCATATAAAGAGATGTTTCCAGCTCTATCTCTTCGTTTTATAAAACTCATGATACAGCTTCATCAGCGCCCGCTTCTCAATGCGTGAGACATAGCTGCGGCTGATGCCGAGTTCTTTGGCAATTTCGCGCTGAGTTCGTTCCTCTCCGCCATGGTCTAGTCCGAAGCGTCCCCGAACGACTTCCTGTTCGCGCTCATCCAGAATATGCAAATGATTGTAAATCTTCGTCTTTTCAATTTCAAGCTGCACCTGATCGACGACATCGTCGGATTCTGTGCCTAAGATATCGATCAACGTAATTTCATTGCCTTCCTTATCCGTCCCGATCGGATCGTGCAGCGAAACGTCCTTGCGTGTTTTCTTCAAGGAGCGAAGATGCATGAGGATTTCATTTTCAATACACCTTGCGGCAAAGGTAGCCAGCTTCGTCCCCTTGTTTGGCGAAAAGCTTTCGATGGCCTTAATCAGTCCAATCGTTCCGATGGAGATCAAATCTTCCGTGTCTTCTCCCGTGTTGTCAAATTTCTTGAGGTTGTGAACACGAACCGATGTCATCCTCATGCTGAATAAATTGTTGGCGTTTTAACTCATCTAGTGCTCCGACTGCAGTAATCTGTACTTCGTTCCCGTCGTAGCGAATAATAACTTCATCAACCAGGGTCTCCAGGATATGTCGCTTCTCCTCAAGGGTAAGCTCGTCGCCGGCGCTCTCGATAAAGTTTCGGACAGCCTTGGAGACCTCGGCAATCCGATTGGCCGATATTTCCTTCTCCGCTTGTTCTGACAACTGCTTTTCGTACCCGGCAAGCTCTTGCTCCAACGACTTTAGTCCGGCATTAATCTTTTGCATTTCAGTGAGCATTTCCTGCTCATCGATGACCTCCCGCTTGAACATGATTTTGATTTTTTCCTTTTCCTTCTCCTTCTGCTCCAGTTGACGTTTGATGTGGTCCGCGGCGGATTGAAGTTCCAGGTTAATCTCATTCGATTTGCTTTGCAGCCGCTCCATATAATCATCGGGATTAGACAATGTCTCCAAAATGAGCTGCCAGACGTAATGATCCAACATATCGGCGCGCAACGTTTGAGTTGGGCACTTCTCAACTCCTTCACCATACTTCTTTGGGAAGAGGTTTGGACATCTGTAGCAGGTGTAACGGATCTTTTCTCCCGTTTCTTTATTTACCCGGCCTGTATAAGTAGTTGCTTGCCACATTCTGCCGCAATGTCCACACCGGATCATGGATTTTAACAAATACTCATACTTTACATTTCCTGACCGTTTCATGTTTTTCTCTTTCTGCACCTGGGCTAATTCAAACAGTTGCGGGTCAATGATACTTGGCACGGTAACCTCGATCCAGTCCTTTTCCTCGCGAAAGGCATATGTTTTTTTCGGTGTGCCGTTCTTGGTTTTCTCCCCGCGAATCTTCCGGGTTTCTCTACGATTGTAATAGAACTTGCCGATGTACACCTCAGAAGTAAGAACCCTTCTAATGGAACTGGCGCTCCAGTTCCTGCTTTCCCCTCGTTTGGGTACCGCCCCCAACGCATAGAGTCGATCCCCGATTTCACGAAGCGTATAGTTCTCATGAACATACCAGTGGTACATTTTACGAACGAATTCGGCTTCCTGCTCATTGATAATGAAGGTATTTTCGTGAAGGTCATATCCATAGGGAGCCACACGCATGGGCATGATCTTCTTATCTTTTTCCACCGCTTTGAGTCTTCCGCGTACCGTCCGCTTCTTGATTAAAGACAACTCGTATTGTGCTATGGAACTCATCAGATTGAAAAAAAGCTGCCCTTCCGGCGTATTCCGGTATTCCGTGTCCACGAACACCAGCTCGATATTGCTCCGCTCCAGCTCACGGCAAAGGATTAATTTATCCGTCAAGTCCCTGGTCAACCGGTCGGGGTGGGTAACAATCAAGCGACGGACCAGCCCTTGCGCAACATCTTGTCTGAATTCATTCATGGCGGGCCGATCGATATCTTCACCTGTGAATCCTTCTTCGCGATAAACTTTGATCATGGATTCGGGAATTCCCAAGTCTTTCGCTTTCCGCATGCAAATCTCAATTTGTGCATCAAGGCTTGTGCCCTCTGATGCTTGCATGCCTGTAGAAACCCTTGGATATATGGCCGTATACATGGAGGTTCGCTCTTCTCCTTTCTTATCACTATCACTTTCCAGTATGGACAAAGAGAGAAACAAAAAAACCGGCTTATTCAGTCGGTTTCAAGATCAAACGCTTTAGGATGTAATCGATAACGGCATTTTTGGCCTCTGCAGCGGATAAGGTGTTTGAGACTTGAACTGAATCACTACATAAAGTATGAGGCACATATACGATTTTGATTGTCGGCATTCGCTCCATACTTTTCACCTCAATACACCTTATTCCGTCTGCGGTTTGTCCTATCACAAGCGCATGGTGTTTTGGATATACTTGAACTCCGTTTCCATGATTCGAACAATAGCCGATTCATTATCCGCCCCAATGAATGTCCAGTACCGGTGCCCAGGTACAACAGATTGGGTAATGAATCCTGACCATGTTAAGGACTTCGATTTTAGAGCGGACATGAGTTTGTCCAAACTTAATAGGTCATTTTGATATAGATCAACGACGATCACATCGGTTCGTGATTCTAGACGGATATAACATTCTTGATCCGTGTTTGTCTGGATGACATATCCTTTTACATCTCTATTACGATCTTCAGCCATTCTCAATAACGGAATCAGGTCTTCCATACAAGTTAAAGCTATCCCGCTAAAATCATAATTTTTAAAGTTCCATCGCTCCATAACAAGCCTATCCTTATAAGCCCAATCAAAAGGAACACGGTGGATGATGCCAAATTGGGCCAGTAGCTCATTGCTGAATCTCCTAGATTTCAAAGGGTTCGTTAAGTCGAAAATTGTAGAAGAAGATTCCGAAAAATCTCCCAGCAAGAGTGTTCTTAACTCCGCTGTCCTTAAACTAAAGGCATGTATCAATGCTTTTCGACGATAAGGCAAGGATAGTTTCCGTAGCAGAATACCAAAAGTTATTGGGTCAGTAGCTGCCAGTTCTTTCACCTCATACCAGTCTCGATCATGCCTGCTGATATAAGTGATTTCGTCTATTTCACCATGGATGAATTTTAAGGCTAGTTGAAGAAGGTCTTCCTTCAACCTAAGCTTTACACTCCATCAGCTTAATCCCGTATCAAAGCACTCATCATCAACTCTCCACAAATGGAGCAGATTCTTGTTTCTTTCGACCGAAATCCTCGCATAACCCGAAAACCCAACGAGCTTTTGCTCCATTTGTGGAGCAACCAGGACAGAAAACGAAAGCAAATGATACCTTTTCATCAATGATGTGGACCATCGGGCCCCACCTCCTTTCTTAAGCAAAAGCTGCTGTCTGAACGGTCAAAGAAACAGAATCTGAGGGAGAGATGTAGATGGATAACGATCAGAATATTAAAGATATCGATATTTTGGGATTCATGTATTCGGATCATTGGAAGCAAAATGCGAAAACTATTGCAGAGATTGCTTCTTATGAGAACTCTACTTCGCAAGAATGTTTACAAACTGTCCCAACTGGCAATCATGATATCAAGAGCTTAAGTTGGGAGAAGGTGCTGTTGTTCTTGAATAGCATGTACGCATTCGCTTGGCCTGAACATAATGCCAAGACTAGTTCTTCAGGTTCTCCTGGTTTGAATGAATGGATCTTTACAACCCATATCCAAGGCCAAATTTTTGCCCCTGTTCTACTTGATTACCTGGAAAAGAAAAAGTCGATCAAATCAACCAGCTACTTTTCCATAACTGAGTACGCACTGGAGCTCATTCATTTCTTCAAAATCTATTTAGGAATTGATTCTCGATCCATTTGCGACAAAGAGCTCGCGAACAGGAATATCCTTCAGAAGTTTATTGAGCAATCTTATCCCAATTTCATTCAGAGAGATCTGATTCAAGAGATAGCAAAAAAATTACTCTCGGATGAGATCAAACTGCAGAAATCTACACACAATCATTCCTCAAAAGAATGGACTCAAGATATTAATCACCCCTCGGTCAACGCTCACATGAACGATTTGATCCGATCAGGGGTAAAAGAAAAGTCGGTTTACGGAAAATATAAGATCAGTTATGCCATGTTTTTGTTCTGGCTGCGCACCAATTACGTTCAGTTCCAAAGTACTTCACCCGACGACATCCCTCTATCTAGGGTTACAGAAGAGCATCTACTCGAATTCAAACAATACTTAATGCGATTGGCAACGAAAGGTGTTTACAGCAAGCACACGGTTAGCGATCGTTTTTACGATATCCGCTTCCTGCTGTCCAATTTATACAAGTTAGGCTGGCTCCCCAAGGACATTACTTTGGATGTTGCTTGAATCCCGTATGATAAGTACCTTCATCGAGATTTACCGAATGATGCGGAGCTTCAAAGTTTTTTCCAAACGATACAACTCTATTCTGATCAGCCCGTAATGGAACTAGCAGCCTTTGGGTTGATGCTCTGTCTTGGCTTACGAATCCATGAAGTGGCTGGCATCCGCTATGAGGATGTCAACTTGGAAAATAAATCCATTTCTGTTTTCGGAAAAAATGAAAAATCGGCAATTCTCCCCTTGCCTGATCCTTTGCATAAGTATCTTGAAAAGCTTTTTGTCAAGCATACTCAGGATAGCTATGGGTTTGGAAACAACAGCCAGACAGTTATCCGTGAATTACGGGAACGATACAAGCTCTATTCCTTTGTATCGGGCTGGAACTATCCGGGAGGCCCCCATTTACTTCGGCACGTTTTTATCAGCAGGTTGTCGGAACGTGAAGATTGCCCACCGCAATTGTTAATGTATCTCGCAAGACATGACCGGCCAGAAAATACTGCACGATATGTTCATCGAAGTACCCGTCAATTAAATGATGCCGTGAACAAAATCAATTTCTAAAGGAGAAATCCCCCATGCCTAAAGTAATCAATGACACGAAGTATTCTGAACTTAAAGACCAAATAAATAAGCTGTTAAGCCATTATGGCCCCGAAAAAATGCGGCTAGTAATGGAAACCTTGCCTGTCCAGACACAGACAAAACCTAATATGCCCCTGGCAGTGCGGAACGTTTCATTTCTCGAAGCCGTTGATGCTTTCTATCAAAGCAGCAAGTTTTCTGGACTTAGCCGGACCACGCAAACAACGTATCGGTCAGAGATGAAACTTTTCCAGCAACATGTCAAGGAAAAGTTTGGCGACGATCCGCAGTTTGAAAAGGTAACAAACGGCGAATTCTTGTCTGACTATATTAAGCTTAATGAGGATCCTAATACAAAAGCCAAGAAATCTTCCTTTCTTCGAACCTTCATCAAGACTACTTACAAAAAATTCTATGGGCATCAAGATCTCGGGGACTTGAAGACTATACTACGCGTTCGATGGTCAAACGATGACGCACCAAAAGCCTTTACTAAAGTGCAGATCGCGGAAATCTTGCAGATCGCTCAATCTCGTAACCACGATAGCCTTTACACTGCAATTATCTGGACTTTCCTTGGTAGTGGAATTCGCATAAACGAGCTCTGCCATCTAAGGATCGGTGATATCACTCCTGATACTCAAACAATCAAGGTAACACCCAAAGGGGCTGAGAATACCAAGAAAGTCCGAAAAATCAACGAGCTCGCCTTAATGATGCTCACAGATTTTATAGAGAAAAAATACAGTCGCGCTCGCGAGGTGATGCCAGATTCCGATTATCAAAGGCTCTATATCTTTTCAAGCACTGCCGGGGATAAACCCATCACATCTAGAGCCATTCAGCAATTTATGAAACGTATTATTCGCGAGTCTCGGTCGATAAAAGAGGAAGACAAAGATCGTTTAGGTCCTCACTCTTTTCGTCATTCTTTTGCCGTTCAAGGCCTTGAAGCAGGGATCGATATATACACCCTCTCAAAACTTCTAGGTCACGAGTCGATCGACAGCACGATGAAGTACTTGCGGCTTTTCGATGATCAACTTCGTGACGCCATTAACAAACACCCATTTGCCCAAGAGATTATTCAAAAAATTAGAGAAAGGTTGGAGAACAAATGAAACGTTTGTTATTGGATTCCCCTTACTATGCCAACTGGAAAAAACATACCCATCTCAAGAATTCTGCAATTTACGCTTATAGTCGCCAATTCATGAAATTTGAACAATATCTGAGCTTAGACTTTGAGGGAGAGCTGGATTTCGATAAATTTTATTATGATACTGAATCCGAGACTTATCGCCCGATCGATACTGAATGTATTGACGGTTATATCCAGTTTCTCAAGAAGAGGTTTCAGGCAAGCAAGAATACTATCTTCAATAACATTGTTTACCTGAAACATTTTTTCACGTTACTTCACGGTCTTGGGATGATTAAACAAAACCCCATGAAAAATTTTCCGAATCCGTACTATGAACGCCGAATAATAGATCGTTCCCTCTCCATTGGTGAATGTCAGCGATTATTTCAAGCAGCGCTTAAAGCCGATCCATTTGTCCGGAAGTTCTATATCCTCATATTGCTAATGTCAACGACCGCTCTTCGAAACAGGGAGATTATACAGCTAACGTACGAACAGATTGATTTTGAGCGCAAGGTTATTCTGGTTAACAAAGGGCAGAAAACCTCCTCCGAAGTCGTTTATATGCCCGATTCCCTCGTTGATGAACTGGAACGTTATTTACATCATCCGGTTGTAGATGAATGGCGGAATTCTGGACATTCCGAGGTTTTCTTTGAAAACAATCGTCCATTAACAAAAGCAGCATTAAACCGAATCATCAAGAATCTTTGCCTAGAGGCCGGCATACAAAAGACAGTCACTGCCCATAGTTTTCGACATACAACGGCATACTTGATGCAGAGCAGCGGGATTGACATTATCGCTATAAAACGACAACTACGCCATAAGCAGTTATCAACAACTTTGCGATATGTTCCTCCAGTTGACGCTGCGAAGCTGCTGAATGACGCGTGTTCCGATCTTCTTCAATAACAACAAAAAGAACCCGAAGAAAGCAAAGAAAAAATGCTTCATTCGGGTTCATTATTTGAACAATTATAGTACACAAGGACAGACTACTCCCGTGTTGTAATTAATCACCATAAAGGGAATTGGATACCGAAAGCACCTGGCTCGAGGAAATGGTATCAATCAACTGTCCCGCGAGGACATGATTTGGGCCAGAGGATGGCCACTCATTATGCTTCCGCTGGGAACAGAAGCGATAGAAGGAACAAATTTATTATATAGTGGATGTGCTTTGAAATCAATAATAGCAAAGGTCACTGTTGCTCGGCTAGTACTCGTATCTCATAAGGACTAGCCTCTTCCGGAACTTTCATTTCATGCTCCCTTCTTAACTCTCAAAAAAATGGCATATTAACTTTATGAACTCTTGATGTATTTGATCCAGGTCTTCGGAAGCAATGTCAATATGAAGAGCTGATATCCGGATCTCCTGATTTCCGTTATGTATCAAATAGGTTGCTAGCGGATTCTGGAAATATTTATTCGCACGGAAAACTGGGTATACCAGAAACAACCGATTGCATTGATAACGGACTGCGTAGGCCAACATTTGGTAAACATCCGACTCCGAAAGTCGAGTATTCTCTTCAGAAATGGGATTTTTATATTTCGCATCTACAATCATTTCGATTGGCGTGTCTGATCCTGCTCGGCTGCATGCGATTGTAATATCGGGTCTGAGCAGAAAAACCTCTTTTTCAGCATCCAAGTAACGTTGTGGCGTCTGATAACGGACCACCCAATCATCCGAAGATAACCCTTTATCCAACCATTGATATAACGAGAACTCAAATAATTGATTCAATGGGATCAAAAAGGTAAAGGTACGCTCGTCGCCCGCATGGACCCCAGGTTGACGGTTAAGGTAAAACATCTTAGCGAGTTCAAACACCGGCCGATAGTCTTCGTTTAACCGATTGAATCGTACTCTTTGGAACATCGATTCGGTAAGCCGGATGGGACAGATATCCTCTAAAAGCAAAAGCGCATGGCTCAAACTAGTTTTGTTTTCCTCGTTTTTCGTCAATGTTCTAAGTGAAATCATTGTGGCTTTAATGATTTGGTTAAGCAGATTGTCTTCCGTGAATTCCTGATAACTAACATAATGCTTATGCTTAAATCCCCCATTCCTGAGCAACTGCCGCTGAAAAAGGATCCTTCCTCTAATGAAGGCCAGGTTGCCCTCAAAATCTTCATATTGACGATGAATTTGCTTCTGAAAGAGTTCCAAGAACCTCTTAATGAAAATGTGAATGAAAATCTCCAGCAAATCTCCGTTCATAGCCGCTATAAGTTGAGGATCCGGAATATCTTTGACTGAAAGGAACCCGCTAGATGCCAGCAAACGGAACAGCATCCGAACGGACGAACGTTTTTCTTCTTCGAAGTCTTCAGCGGATGCCGCATCTTCATAAAGTTTGGGCAGAATCTGTAGCTGCAAGGAAGGAGTGGCGATAAATCCAACATACTTCCTTAGCAGCACTCGGTTATCTACACTGAAGCTAATATTTTGCCTTCCCCAAATGGACTCAAACGAAGATAATTCCATCCTATGTTCATTCGAGATTGGTTCCAACGAATACCTGTCTTCAAAGACGGTGATGAGTTTCGGCATCAGTCTTCTATTCCTTTATAGATGGTCAACAAGGCCTTCTCGAAGTCGGAAACCGTATCTTTATCGGAAGGCTGCGTGCTTAAGAACCGCATGCTTCCGGATTTCTCGAAGAACTTGGTTCCAACAACCGACTGAATAGCAGCGACATCGTTGTAGAAGTATTCAGCGATTAATGGCAAAATTTTATAATACCAGCTCTTAAAAAGATCATCGATCGTTAAAACATCCATCAAATAGGCGTGGCCGATCCGATGGTCTCGATCCAGCTTCTCCGATATTTTTTCGTTAAGGCTGCGCAAAAGACTTGCAAGTTCCACCGAGCCCACTTTTGCTGTATTTTGTTCGAAAACCGCATAATCTGGTTCCATTTCCGCGAATACGAACCGTCTTCTTAGCGCGGTATCCAGCATCGCGATCGATCGATCGGAAGTATTCATCGTACCGATAATATACAGGTTCCTAGGCAACGAGAAGGGCTTTTTGGAATAGGGCAAGATCGTGCTGACCGTTTGCCTTTTGTCCTTTTCAATCAATGTTATCAGTTCGCCAAAGATTTTAGAGATGTTACCTCGGTTGATTTCATCGATGATCAAATAGTATGGTTTTTGCTGATGCTGCTGTGTCTTAACCGTTTTATTTATATCGTTGGAAATACCGATCAATTTCTGAACGTCGGACATGTGAATTCGGGGAAGCTCGTAAATCGTTTTGAGAGTAAGACTTACTCCGCCGTTCATATCGTAAATATCCGCGGGCTCCGTAAATTCTTTCAACCATGCAACCGGTCTGACGTGCGGTGCCACCTGTCCTTTTATATAAGCATAATCCCCCGTTATCACACCAATATCCCGAATCGTCCGAGGTCCATCATAGACAAAAACGATATCACCTCGTTCCATTTGGTTAATGAGAGTATCTAGCGTATTGGCGTCCATTGTAGGCTTTTGAGCCCCATCATCCCGCTCATTCTCAAGCAAGGAATAAATTTCGTCATATGATTTGTCTGTAAGGTCGATGTGATCGAGAAAATCGACCGCTATTTGTTTGCCTGCTTTACATTGGTTGTAAATGTGATCGCTGTTGCGGCGGCCGAGCGATACTTTCCAGACACGGGATCCCGAATGTATGAACTCGGCTCCCGAAATACCGGAGGACTCAGATTCCGCTTTGATAATTTGTGCTGACGCTTCTTCCACCATCTTTTTCAGAACGCCAGGCTCCACACGGTACCGAATCTCACCACCTGCTTCGTCTTGCTTCATGTCTTCTTCCAATTGGGGGCGAATACCCTCAATAAATTCCTCATACGAGTAGGACTGGTGGAAAGTGATGAAACGTACCCGTTCTTCCCGTTCAACTTGGACGAACGGGATATATCTTTTACTGAATGTATACTCAAACGCTTCAATGATGTTCTTCGTAGCGAACGTCTTCCCTGTTCCCGGCGGTCCGTATAAAATCAAATTGGGGTTGAAATCCAGCAACTCAGCATACGCACGGTATTGTTCAAACAATTCCGGCGCGTCCTCGACATCCGAAGATTCTAACGCATGCGTGATTGGCGTTTTCCCATCAGTTCCAACTTCCATATTCGGTTTGCTGATCGGTGTCTTGCGGCGGCCAACCAAGACGTTGTCATATAGGCGAATAGGATTATCCACTACAAAATAACCTTGCTTTTCCAATTCATTCAGGACGCTTTTCAAATAGTTACGTTTAATCGGCGCTTCCTCTTCGGCAAATTCAAGCAACTGTAGCAATGTATACCGTTCATTGACGGAATTTTTGTCCTCGTACAGTTTCTGCAAACTGGCATAAGGTTGGGATTGTCCATTCTTCCATTCCAATATCCCGACTATTCTTGATGTTACGAGATTGTCGATTACAACCATGATGTCGTTTTCTGCAACTGGCGGGAGTTGAGAACTTAGTGTGACGTAATAACGACGAACCGATGTAAAAGAAAGCTGATCCCAGTTTTCCATGGGAAACGCCGAGGTTGTCTCAATGGGAAAGAAACCGTGACCTGGAGTAGCTTTGTTAATTTTATTAAGCAAGTTGAGATCCAAATTGAAATATGGACTTTTAATAAATTGCACGACGGGTACAGGATGCGGCAACCGCTTGATTTCTTCGAAAAAAACAACACCTGTATCCGACGGATTAATAGGATTTACCTTATGCCCATATTCCCTCACTTTCCATAACGCAATTACGTTGGCATTGGTCACTACAAAGACATAATCCCCAGGTTCAATCCCCCCGTACCAGGAACTCCCTTTGGCTCCCGCAGCGTAATATTTCTCCTGGATTTGATGCGGTCTCTTACTGTCAAACTTTCCGAAATATACTTTGCTCATTGGATCTCCTCGATTTCATTTATCCACTATTTTCTTTGTCACAGGTGTATCGTTACAAGATACCACGTTTTAAATTTCTTTTGAAATGATGATAAATCTCATGCGGATATAAGTTCAATAGCTGCATCAGCGCTGTGCAGAAGCCGATCAGGATGATTGGCCTTTCACTATTCGACTGAAACTCGATCCCGCGTTCCACCAAATAGTTAGCTAGACGATCGAAGTCTGCCTCATATTCCGGATGAATCGGATAAGCCCTCTGATGAACTTTCTTTATTAGCTCCCAAGCGCCTATTCGTTCAAAATGTGCTCTTCTCTCCTCCAGCTGTTCTTGGTTTCCAAAGACAGTCTCAAAAGCAAGATCGAAAAACTTGCGGTTTCGCCGTAGTTTTCTCCACTCCGCATTATCCAGTGAGGGGCCGAAAACTTCTTCCACTTCGTCTTCCAACTCTTCAAGCAACTTAAACCGTGATTTGTACCCGAGGCTTTCCACCAGCCCCTTATAGTACCATTCCTGACTGTCACGTCCTCGTTTGAAACGAGACCATGCCTCCTCACCGTACTGCTTCAAGTCCCTCTTAATCGAACGAATATTGTGTAGTTTGTCTGCACAGGACGTCTGCCGAATAGCAACGGTTGCATGTTTAAGTTCATCGAGCGTATGCTGCTTTCTTTCCTCCCATGATGCACCTTTGTCCGGTTCTGAGCAGCCTTTTACGATTTCCAATACTTTAGGACCGAAGAAGGCCAGTAAATCCTCCTCCGTTGTATCGGTATCTTCCAACGTGTCATGCAAAATTCCAGCCGCGACAACTTCCTCCGAACAACCTGCCCGCTGCAAAATCATGCCCACAGCATAAGGATGACTAATGTATGGTATCTCTGTGCCTTTTCGGCGCTGTTCCCGATGTGCAACGGCAGCAAACTCAATTGCCTTATCGATTAAAGACATGGACACGTTTTCCTCCCTTCAATTTCAAAGATCAGTTTCTCATGAATGGTTGCGAACCGGATATTTTTGCAGGTGATTAAGAACCAGCAAAGCCCCAGCCTTATGCAGCGGCTCATTCTGCTTCTCACAATGAAACAGCTGAATGCAGGATGGGCAGCCGTCCGAACAACCACAGCTGCTAATGATCTGTCGGGCTTTCTCCAAGAGAACCCCGAATTTTTCCGCAACGACCTCGACTATACCTGAACCGCCTCCTGCTTGGCTGTCGTAGAAGAACATTCCGGGCATTCCAAACAATGCTGAGCCAGAATAAAAAGAGGTGTGCTGAAAATCAGCCATACTGCACCTTACAACGGCCGGTATCGCCGAAGCTATGGCATGTTCAACCGCATGAAGGCTTCCCTCAGCCATGGTCTCCAAGTCAATGGTATCGCGATCCAGTACATCATTGAGCAGACCTTTAAGTTCATCCCTTCCTTGGTGATCCCACATCAGCCAAAACGCCTCGGTTTGGAAACTGACAGGATATGTGTTTGTCAATTGCACGGTTTCGGGAGGCGTTGCGCCGTGATTGTAGATTTTTTTGTAGCCAAATGTGCTTCGTTTTACGATGATGTTTCCAAGATTGGATTTGATCGCCGCGTCACTTCTCAGTGGATTGGTTATGTCATGGATTTCAATGCTATCGCGAACAATTCCGCGGGTATGATAATCCGTTCTTACCGGCTCCACAACCACTTTGCGTTGCTTACCGTTGACCCACTTGACCTTATAGAAGGTACGATTGTCAGGTCCCAGAAATACTGCATCCACGTGATAATCTCTTATTAAGGAACGCTCATCTACACTTTGAAACAAGATGTCCTCATTCCAGCCGTTCTTGGTTACAACCGTATAAGTAGCCCCCATTGTAAACAAAGTTTGATATCTTGGCGTTTCACCATGATAGAGGAGTTTCCCTTCAATCTGCTGCCACTGGTCGCTTGCTTCCGCAACCACCTTGCGAAGCGCCGAAGAGCGAACATAATTCATAGCATTCGTCAACGTCCCTCCCAGTTCGTGGGCTGCGTATGCGAGATACTCCTTTAATAGCTTGGGATTCGTTGTATTGATCGCCGCTGATTCAGGCGAAAGCGTAAAGAATTCTTCAGGGTTGCGGGCAAAGTATTGCTGCAATGGCTCTTCCTGAAGCATCATAATCACCACACCGTCTCTGCTGCGCCCCACACGACCAGCCTGCTGCCAAAAGGAGGCCTGAGAACCTGGATACCCCAACAATATACATACATCCAGACACTTCACATCAATTCCGACCTCTAGGGCGCTAGTAGTGACCACTCCAAGGATCTCGCCTTGCTCAAGTTTTTGTATGGTTCGTTCTTTAACTTCTTGCGTGAGGTACGCATGGTACGGCAGAAAAAACTCATGTGGTTCGTCTGCCGAAAGCCCGCCATGATCATGAAGATGGCTGCGCAATATCATGTTTAATTCACGACTTAAAAGCTGGGCTTGCTGGCGGTTGCTTGTAAAAATGATACTTCTTGGCCATCTTCCATCCTTGTAGATCGTGCGCAGAATTTCATAGAGATCGGAAACAACAGCCCTTTTCTTCTGCTCATCGTCTGATAAGCCCGGATTCCACATCAAAATTGCTTTCTTCTTTACTGGCGCTTGTACACCCGATATTTCATGAAATCCTTTCAGTCCACGCATTCCTGTTAATTCTTCAGCTAGATACTTTGGATTAGCAATGGTAGCCGAGCAGGCAATAAACTGGACGTTTTTATTCCCCAACCTGTCACATAACATTCTTAATCTGCGAAGGACCAAAGAAACCTTTGAACCTAACAAGCCTGAGTATTGATGAAGCTCATCAATAACGACAAACCGAAGATTTTGCAGAAAGCGCAACAGTTGGGGACCTTTCCCCTTAGGTGAACTTGCACTTTGAAGAATTAAGTGCAGATAGTGAACGTTGGTCAGCCAATAGCGCCCCTCAGAGAACACGAAGCTAGACGCCTGATCTTTTCTCATATGCTCTGGAACGTTACGTTGCCCATGGAGAACCCCAACAGATAATTGTTGTCCATTCACAGAGAATCGGGAAAATCCATTTACAGAGAAATGATTTCCATGCTCATCCGCATCATCAGCCCATTCTTTCAAATGGGTAAACTGATCTTCGACCAATGCTTTGAACGGAGCCATATATAGCGCACACGCATTCGAATCAGCAACCAATTTTTCCATGATGGGAACATTGTAAGCCAATGATTTTCCTGATGCGGTTTTCGTACAGAGAACGACATTGCGTCCTTCACGGATGTTCTGTATTGCTTCTCCTTGATGCAAATATAGCTTTTCGATCCCCAGAGATTGCAGCTTCCGTTCCAGCCAACTGGGGATCAGGACTTGTTCAGCATAAGCGCCTTGATTGGCGTCAATTTGATGCACATGTACGTCACTTCGGATACGGGTTCCGAGTTCGAGCAAATGCTGAACGAGATTTTCACTATCGAATGTTTGTTGTACGGGAAGTCTGCGGTCTATGAGCAATTCCATTTCTTCCGGTGTCAGCATGTCGTCCAAGATTGAATGTCTATCATGTGAACAATAAACGCCGGATGGTTTGTTTATATAGGACTCCGTATCGGGTTCAAGGGAGCGCCATTCTGAAACTCGAATCCCGTTTGCCCGTTGATGGATCTTACGGTAATAGCCCTTTGGATCCGCCTTATAGCTGATTTGAATGAAGTCCCCGTAAGGTCTTTGGCCTCCGCAAGCGGAACAGATTACAGGCATTCTTAATCGATCCCTTCAATCAAAATCTTCAGCAGCATTTTGGCCCCAGGCTTAAACAATTCAACATTCCCTTTGCCGGGGAGTTGTACGCAGCTAGGACATCCTTCAGCACAAGGGCAGCTCTCAATAAGCTCAAGCGCTTTTCGAAGTACTTGCGGAAGTTTCTCGTAAATCGCCTCGATGGTCCCGAGACCGGACCCGTTCTCGCCATAGAAGCCGATAACAGGTCTATTGGCAAAAGCCGTCATCTCGCTCGCCGAAAACCCTGTAAAATCATTAGCGTCGCAGATAATGAGGTCAGGAATAACCGAAGTCATAGCGTGACCTGCAGCGTGAAGGGAAGCTTCAGCCAATAAGTCGATGGATCTGCCCTCATCCGCTAACTCCTGAATGCCATTTTTCAATTGGCTCCATTGAGAATCCGTTAGTGTAACCCACATTCCTTCCGGAGTGAATCGGGTGACGGACGGATGATCCAATTGAACCTGCTCAGACTCATGCTTCTGTCCGAAGTAAACTTTTTTATAACCGAAGACACTCCGCTTAATCTCCAGTTCACCATAAGCCATATCGATTCCATCGATGTGTTGCTTCTGATAACTCTGCATAATATCGATGATATCGCGATAAGTAGATTGAGTGTAATAGGTTAGTTCCTGAATAGGCAATACAATAATTTCACCTTTTCTGCGATTGATAGAGTCTACTCGATAGCCTTTCTCTCCAGGAGTCCAATAGATCGCGCCTTCATAAAAATCACGAAGAGCACTCCACTCATCCAAACTGTCTACTATCGTTTGATTTTGTCCCCGAATGGTTACGCTGTAATTTTTACCAGACATTGATCGAAGACTAAACTTGTCATCAACGATCGCCTCATCGTTAGCTGTTGCAGCTACTTGCAGTACAGTCTCAATATAATCTTCGAGTAATCCAGGAAACATGTCCTGCAAGTCTTCCTTCGTGACTTCTCTCCCGAGCTCTTCTCTTAGTAACGGGATGTGCATGGCTAACAACTTGTAATTTGTTGGATTAATCCTAACTACCTCGGGAGCTTTATGGATAAATTCAAGCGGGTTACGCATGTAATACTGCTGAAGCGGTTCATCCTGCCAGATCAGTATGGCAACACCCTCGCCTTTGCGGCCAACACGTCCGATCTGTTGGGAGAATGCCGCTTTCGTTCCGGGATAACCAACAAGAACGGCAAGACTCAAATCACCGATATCAATCCCGACTTCAAGGGCATTGGTCGTAATAATGACATGAATGTCGTGGGACTTGATGTAACCGTCAAGTACTTTTGAGCAGATTCCGCTAAATAAGTTTCAACACCTATGAATTACCAAATATGGTTTCTCGGTGCTTGAGGCGGAAGCTATCTCCGCTTAGCTTTATCACTTCGCTCTT
>NZ_JBHSQV010000131.1:0-16659 GCF_042658665.1 Marinicrinis lubricantis | reverse complement strand
GATTCACCAGAAATTCTGCAGGTCTGCCCATTTTTTGCCATTCAAGTCAACTAAGTCGAAATAGGGGTTCAACTGGACCTGGAATTCTGTTGCGTATTTCTCAAAAACGGAATTATGCAAAATGCTCGATTATCAAGTATCCTGGGATCCTGTGCAAAGAGCCGTTGTGATTGAAAAGGACAAGCAAAAGATGGAGGATGCAAAAAAAAGCATCGTTTCATTATTCGAGCATCATATTGAGGCAATGAATAACCACATTGTGGAACAAATGCTGAGCCATATTGCAGAAGAAAGCTACTTACATAGGGCACAAGGTCAATATTATGGGGATTTGTTTGAACGCACAGATCTACACATAGAATTGCAAGAAATCGAGATTATGCAGGTTTATAACGACGAAGCCACAGTCTATACGAAAGAAGCCTTCAGCAATGAGAATGACGCATTTTATTTGGATCATGAGGTCGAGTATGTTTATTCCTTGTTGGACCTTCCTGATGAAGGCTGGCAAATTGTTGATGTGCAGCAGATTTCGATCGATTATTCAGATAACGGAGTGTTGCTAAATCATCAGCCTGGAGCAGTGGGTTCGGCCGTGATTCAGGTATGGAAGCAAAATGAAAAGGCGCTCAATGACGAGAATTTGAAAGATTATTTGGAAACGCTTTATAAGAATACATACTTCTACGATGCGATGGAATATAACAAAACGTTTGATTTTAAATATTATAATGCCCATCAGCAGTCGGAAGAGGTTCGTTTCATCGGGCAGGAAGGGGATTATGCCTTTCTCTACATCATTTCGAAAACGACACTCGGCTCCATTTTTCCGAGCTATAGAACAGAAGGGATTTATACATTCAAGAAGGCGGACGGAGATTGGAAACTATATGACATCGCTCCATTGAGTACAGAAGTCATTACACCGATTGAATCATCATTAGGGGGAGAATGAAACAATGAAAAAATGGATTCGTACAGCTGCGCTTGTATTCTCTTGTTTGTTTATGTTCCAGACGCAGGCTCAAGCAGCCAGTCTGAAGGACTTCGAGACGGCGGAAGAAGTGTTTCAATATATTCAGGACTTTTATATTCAAGAATTAAATGAAGAAACGCTTGAAGAACAAGTCATTTATGGACTGATCCAATCTCTGAATGATCCATATACGAATTACATTTCGCCAGAAAAGAAGGAATATATGGCGGAGGACGGATATATCCAAATCGGTATCGATTACGTGATTGATCAGGAAGGTGTCCAAATTATCCATGTCTACGAAGGGACCTCCGCGGATGAAGCCGGTTTAATGGTTGGAGATAAAGTGACTTTCATAAATGGAGAGTCTAAATCGGATTTGGATTATTATGATATGGATGAAGCATTGACAGGTGAAAAGGATACGGAGCTTACATTAACTATCGACAGAGATGGAAAGCAGCTTGAAGTTTCCGTGAAACGACAGTTCATCGAGCAGTATTTAATTGAGTCGAAGATGGTTGATGATCATGTGGGCTATGTTCTGCTTTGGGAGTTTCATGAAAAATCCGGGGAGTTGTTTGCCCGGCACTTGGAACAATTAAAGCAGCAGGGGATGGACAGCCTCATATTAGATTTGAGATACAATTCTGGCGGCTATATTGATGTCTTAGATCAAATCGCCAAACAATTTTGGGAAAAAGCGATTTTGATGCATACGATGGACCGTAACGGAGTAAAAACACCTCATGTGATTACAGGAGGAACAGAACTCGATATCCCGATCGTCGTGCTTGTAAACGAAAGCAGCGCAAGTGCATCGGAAATATTAGCCGGTGCGCTGCAGGATTATGACCGTGCCACGATTATTGGAACCTATACCTACGGAAAAGCGAGAATGCAGGATGTGCTTCCATTATCCAATGGCGGGCTGCTTTCATTGACCTCTGAAGCTTATTTGACACCAGATATGCATGATATTCAGGATATTGGAATTGAGCCGGATATTTACGTGGATGAATACTACAGCCAAATGTTCACAGCCTTTCAAGAGCTCGGTGTAAATTCAATCACGTTGGTCGATCATGATTACTACACATTGGTTAATGGAATAAAGAGCTATTATTACGTACCTGGCCTTGAATCGTATAAAGATCGTTACTATGTTTCATCAGAACTATTGAACCATTTCGTTCCCATCGAAGTACAAAGCAATGATGACTTTGCAGAGGTCGTTGTTCATCTCGCAGGTAAAGACATCACTTTAAAGCAAAGTCATGGAGAGTTCATCGTTGTGGATTCGGAAATATACATTTCTGTCCCTTTCATTCATGCATGGATCCCGAATTTTAACGTAACGAACCAGGACGGCTACGCTGTACTGACCTATAACACAAAATAATTGTATTAGGACGGTTTGTTGCAGTGAAGAATAGCCTGCAGCAGCCGTCTTTTTATTTTCGAGGAGTGAGAAATAAGAGTTGCGTCTTTTTATCGGGAAGAACAGGGCAGGAAGTCGAAAAGAACTTCAATAAAACGAGTGCACCCATTATTCATTATGTCAGAATTATCCTAGACGCCGTTTTAATTCCTTTTTCTTGACCTGCCTATACTTTTCAAGTAAAGTTATTAATAGAATTGTGAAAATCGGCTTAATGAAAAGTCTCTAAAGGATGTTTTTTTATTCATTTTTTTGTATTTCAATTCATACCGAACGCTTATTTTAATGTTAATCGCATCTCAATACGATGATGGGATATAGGCGCACAGTAGTAAAGGATGAGGTGAGAGGATGACAGAAAAAGAAAACAGAAATCAATCCGTTAACTTATTAAGAAGGGACGTACGATTTCTAGGGAACATTTTAGGCGAAATCTTGCTGCATGAAGGCGGCAAAGAGCTTCTCGATAATGTTGAGAACATTCGGGAGATGAGCAAGTCTTTAAGAGCAGAGTTCAATCCTGAATTGTTTAAGCAATTCAAGCAGACGATTGAAGGCCTAAATCCAGATATTCGCTACAAAGTAATTCGTGCATTCGCTATTTATTTCCAATTGGTTAATATCGCTGAACAAAATCACCGTGTACGCAGAAAGAGAGATTATGAGCGTTCAACGGAGGAAGCATATCAGTCCGGCTCGATCGAGAGCGTGGTTGTCGAATTAAAAGAGCAGAACATTCCTTATGAAGAAGTGCAGGAAATTTTGAAGGGCATTTCTTTGGAACTGGTGATGACCGCTCACCCTACGGAAGCGATGAGAAGGGTAGTCCTTGATATTCATCATCGAATTGCTCATGACATGATGGAGCTGGATGATCCGACGCTGACATTCAGAGAAAGAAAGCAGCTTAAGGACAAGCTGCTGAGCGAAGTGCTGACCTTATGGCAGACAGATGAGCTTAGAGATCGCAAGCCAACGGTTATTGACGAGGTACGCAACGGCTTATTCTACTTTGACGAAACGCTGTTTGATGTGCTGCCGGTTGTTTATGAGGAGCTGGAGCGTGCATTAACCAAGCATTATCCGGATCAAGATTGGCATGTGCCAACGTTTCTTCGTTTTGGGTCATGGATCGGTGGAGACAGGGATGGTAACCCTTCCGTCACATCCGATGTTACGTGGCAGGCGCTGTCAATGCATCGCAGCTTGGTACTTCGCAAATATATTCAAAACCTGAAAGAAATTAAAAAGCAATTAAGCTTCAGCACGAATTTGGTCAAGGTCACCGATGAACTGTGGGATTCGATCAAGAAGGATCAGGAGACAATTGAGCTCAAATCCGAGCATTTATGGAGAAATGATAAAGAGCCATACCGGATTAAGGTCTCCTACATGATCGAAAAGCTGAAAAACATCGTCGATCCAACCAATACATCTCACGAAAATCGATATAACGAACCGGAAGAACTGCTGCAGGATTTGAAAATTATTGACCGCAGCTTGAGATTCCACTTCGCTGATTTTGCAGCGGATGAATATATTAAGAAATTTATCCGTCAAGTTGAGCTGTTCGGCTTCCATTTAGCTACACTAGATATTCGCCAGCACAGTAAGGAGCATGAATTGGCGATGACGGAAATTCTGAATAAAATGGGAATTGTCGATGATTATTCCGCGCTATCTGAAGACGAAAAGATTACGCTGCTGGAGAAGCTGCTTTCCGATCCTCGGCCGTTAACGACACCATATGAGAAATATTCCGAGTCAACGGAAGAATGCTTGAATGTATACCGGGTTGTTCACGAAGCAAAAAAGGAATTTGGCTATCAATGTATTCGCAGTTACTTGATCAGTATGGCACAAGGTGTATCCGACATTCTGGAAGTGGCTGTGCTGGCCAAAGAGGTGGGTCTGTATCGCGTTCAGCCGAATGGCATTACGCTGCAGCCGGTGCCTTTGTTCGAAACGATCGACGATTTGCATGCGGCTCCTGCCATTATTGAGAGACTGTTCTCCATTCCAGTGTATCGTGAAAGCTTGAGAGATATGGATGATGTCCATGAGATCATGCTGGGATACTCCGACAGCAATAAGGATGGGGGCGTCATTACAGCCAACTGGGAGCTGCAGGTCGCACTAAATCAAATTACGAAGACCGCTGAAAAATTCGGTGTGAAAATTAAGTATTTCCATGGCCGCGGCGGTGCGTTAGGACGCGGTGGCATGCCGCTCAATCGCAGTATCATGAGCCAGCCGCCACATACGATTGGCGGCGGTATCAAGATTACTGAGCAGGGAGAAGTGCTCTCGTCGCGTTACTCGCTGCAAGGTATCGCATACCGCAGTCTGGAACAGGCGACATCGGCGCTTATTCAATCGGCGCTGAAGGCCCGCAATCCTCGAAGCGGCATTCACGACCCTGAATGGGAGACGATTATCGAGGGCATCTCCAGAGATGCGCAAACAAAATATCAGGACTTGATTTTCCGTGATCCAGACTTCTTAACGTTCTTTAAGGAAACGACTCCGCTCAATGAGATCAGTGAGCTCAATATCGGTTCCAGACCGTCCAAGCGGAAGAACAGTGATCGATTTGAGGATCTGCGTGCGATTCCATGGGTCTTCTCATGGACTCAGAGCAGATATTTGCTGCCAGCATGGTATGCTGCGGGCACCGCGTTGCAAAAGTATGTTCAGGATGACGAAACCAAGCTCGCCAAGCTTCAATATATGTATGAGCATTGGACGTTCTTCCAGCAGTTAATCGATAATTTGCAAATGGCAATGGCCAAGTCCGATTTACTCATTGCCAAAGAGTATTCCAAGATGATTAAGGACAGAACCATCGCTGACCGGATCTTCTCGACCATTGAGGAAGAATATAAGTTGACGATGAATTTGGTGCTGAAAATCACCAAGCATCAGGATATTTTGGATAACGTACCTGTCATCCAAGAATCGATTCGACTAAGAAACCCATACGTTGATCCATTAAGCTATTTACAGGTTCAACTGTTGTCGGAGCTCAGAAAGATTAGAGAATCCGGTGGAGACGATTCAGAATTGCTCAGGGAGGTACTGCTCACGATTAACGGTATCGCGGCAGGACTTCGCAACACAGGTTGATGCAGGTGGCCCCGATTTCGGGGCCTTTTTTCATTAGATGCGGAGTCCATAAGACAATGATCAATTGGCGCTGCCGAGTGATTCGGAAAAGATTGGTTATTAGTTATTGTGCTTTTGCAGTGCTTGGATTAAAATGTTTGACAGAGCTTGTGAGGGAGGTGCGGAAGTGAACAGCTTCGAGACCAGGTTGGCCAAGTTGGCAAGAGACGGAGATCGCAGTGCCTTTGCGGAACTGGTGGACCTATATAAAGACAAGATATACCATCTGGGCTATCGAATGCTGGGGAACGCTCATGAGGCCGAGGATATCGTCCAGGAGACGTTCCTGCGTGTTTACCGAAGCTTGAAATCGTATGATCCGTCTCACAAGTTTTCGACATGGATCTATCGGATCGGAACTAATCTATGTATCGACCGTTTGCGAAAACGGAAATTTCATGCTTTTTCGCTAGATGCGGACACAACCGAGGATGGTTTGGACGGTTATTCGATGTTAGCTAGTGAGGATTTGACGCCAGAACAGCAGATTACGCTCTCTGAGACGCAGCAGCACATTCGGCAAGCCATCGATAAAATGCCGGAGAAATATCGATCTGTCGTTGTTCTTAGATATTTGCATGATTTATCGCTGCAGGAGATTAGCGGTATATTAGGGATGCCTGTCACGACCGTGAAGACAAGAGTGCATAGAGGCAGGGAATATTTGCGGAAGCGGTTGGATGTGAAGCAACTTTTATAAGATTTCATAAAAAAGTGAAACGTATCTGTTCATGCTGCGTATCGTATAACATCTAATCTAATGGACATAGAAAGGAGAGGCTTAAGATGATGGATTGCAAAGAAGCCATCTCTTTCATTCATGAATATTTCGATGGGCTGTTGGATGATCCGTCGCAGCAGCAATTAAAGCAGCATCTTTTGCAATGTGCCGATTGCCAAAAGCGATTTAACGAGCTGGAGCAAACGGAAGCCTTTCTGCATTCTATACCGGCTCCTCCCGTACCCAGTGATTTAACATATAAGGTAATGGCGGCTATTCCGCAGCCGAAAAAAAGAACAGCTTGGATGTACTGGTTGAAACGCCATCCGGCCGTCACGGCGGCAGCTGTATTTCTACTCATTATGATCAGCAGTGTAACCGCGTTCTGGGATCAGGATCGTGAGCTCGTTGTAAAGGGTTCAGATTTGAACGGTGTCGTCATACGTGAGGATCAAGTTATCATTCCGGAGGGGACGGAGGTCCGAGGAGACATCGTGGTGGAGAATGGACAGCTTCAGTTAGAAGAAGGGGCTCATATCGAAGGCAATGTCGTCGTCATTGATGGCAACCTGCAGCTGGCCTCTACTGCCGAAATCGGCGGGAAGGTGACGAAAGTCAACCAAGCCATTGATTGGTTCTGGTACAAACTGGGCGAGACTTTTTCCAATATTACAAACTGATCAACTTATAAATTCTCCCTTTCTTGCGAACTGTATGTTGTATAGCTTCATGGGCTGAAGTGCCATGAGGTTGTACAACAGGTTCGAGGGCGGGGAGTTTTTTTGTGCGTACATCCGTATATATGTAGGGCTGTTGAAAAGTGTAATGTGATGAAAGCTATGATAAAATAGAGAGCAGGCTGTTTTTTCGACAGTTTTTATGTTATGTTGGCTGTGCTTTTTATGGGCCTAACATTGGGGGATCATAGATGGAGATCTTATCACGAGTCGGCATTACCGATATTATAGATATACTCATTGTCAGTTATGTGATTTATAAAGCCATTACGCTCGTACAAGGAACCCGTGCAATACAGCTGTTAAAAGGTGTCGTCGTCATTATCGTCGTATGGATGCTGAGCGTGTGGTTTCATCTCGATACATTAAATTGGGTGATGAATCAGATGATCACGGTGGGACTGCTTGCGGTGATCATCATCTTTCAGCCCGAGCTGCGGCGCGCATTGGAGCAGTTGGGCCGGGGCAAATTGTTCATGCGAACCTCACTTTCGGAGGAAGATGTGAGGTTTAACCAGCAGATTGATGAAATCATAAAAGCCGTGAATTATTTGGCGAAACGAAAAATCGGTGCTTTAATCGTATTTGAGAGGCAGACCGGATTGACGGATTACATCGAGTCCGGTACGGAAATCAGTGCAAAAATAAGTTCCGAGCTTTTGATAAACATTTTCATACCGAATACACCGCTTCACGATGGAGCTGTGATTATTCGAAATCAACAAATTATGGCCGCGGGCTGCTATTTGCCGTTATCGGAGAATCCTTTCATTAGTAAAGAGTTAGGAACCAGACATCGTGCAGCGATTGGGATGAGTGAAGTGTCAGATGCGATCAATGTTGTCGTGTCGGAAGAAACAGGACAAGTGTCGCTGGCAATCAACGGACAAGTGGTCAGGGATATTAAGGAAGAGTCGTTAATATCGAAGCTGTATGAAGAGTTGAAGCCAAAAGCAGAAAAATCCTCTTTTTGGAAGAAAAAAGGAGGGGGCGACCATGGATAGGTGGCTTCACCAAAAAAATGTGATCCGTGTGTTTGCATTGCTCATGGGCGTGCTGCTGTGGGCGATCGTACATATGGACAAGGATCCGGCACCCACGACGTATACGGGCACATTGGATGGAACGAGGACGATTCACGACGTAGGCATTGAGATCGTCGGTTTGGACGAAGAGCAGTATTATATCCAAAGCATGGATACGGAGACGATAAGTATCACGTTAAGCGGACGGAAAACGGAAATAAATCAGGTGAGTACGAAGGACGGCAATTCCATCGTGCAAGTTGATTTATCCGGCTTGACCGAGGGCAATCATGTCGTTCCGCTGCAGGCTGTCAACTTTCCAAGTACGTTAGATATTGATTTGTATCCGGAGACCGTCACCGTCTCTATAGGTGTGATTGAGAAAAGAGAAGTTGCCGTCGATGTGGAAATGCAGGGCAGCCCGGCAGAGGGGTTTAGAACGGGAGTTCCGATCCTGAATCCGTCGAGGGTGTTTGTGAGCGCACCTGCTGAAGTGCTTGATGAGCTCGGAGTGGTCCATGCTGAGGTCAACATTAATGGGGCCAAGGAGACGATCAGCGGGGAATATAAATTGGTCGCGCTGAATAAAGCGGGAACGCGAATGGATGTCGAAATTAGTCCGGCTGTAGTCAGTGTAGAGATTCCGATTACGAGTCCATTCAAAACGATGCCTCTGCAGGTGAGGCTGGTCGGTACACCGCCGGCAGGCTACAGTATTGAATCCGTGGAACAAAGTGTCACCGAGGTGACAGTGTACGGAAACGAGCAGGTGCTCCAGGAGATGGAATTCTATGAAGGGCTGGAAATCGATGTTTCCGGACTCACGGCAGATAAGCTGTATTCCTTGAATATTCCGATCAAAGACCAAATTGACAGAGTGTACCCCGAGACCGTCGATGTCGAGATTTCTATCGTTCCTTCGGTGACAAAGGCCTTTGCGGATGTCCCGATCGTCGTCTCAGGCGAAAATGAAGAATATACGACGACGATTGTCAGTCCGCAGGATCGGAAAGTCGATGTCGTGGTAGAAGGTGCGCCGAGTGTCATCCGAACGGTAGAAGCGGGAGATATTCAAGTGATTTTGGATGTTAGTAATTTGCCGCCAGGGACGTATACGAGGACACTCGACATCAATCTTCCGTCACATGTCAAAGCAAAGGAAACTCAGGTTCATATTCAAATTGCGCAGAAGGACGCCCCTGCGGACCCGGATACACCGCCAACGGAGGAGCCGCAGGATCAGGAGACTGGCACGGAGCCGAATCCTCCGCAGACCGACGAAGAGACAGGTGACGATGCGGCTTCTGATGGGACAGAGACAGATCCTGAGACCGGACCGCAAACAGGCAACATCCCAGAGGGAAGTTAATATCATAAAGCAAATGCGACTTGCATAAGGAGAGAAAATCATGGGGAAATATTTTGGAACTGATGGTGTTCGCGGGGTCGCGAATCAGGAATTGACACCGGAATTGGCATTTAAAATCGGGCGCTGCGGGGGATATGTGTTAGCAGGTAAGTCAGAACGTCCGACAGTGATCATTGGTCAAGACACTCGCATTTCGGGTCCAATGCTGGAGGCTGCCTTAACGGCTGGTCTGCTTTCCATTGGATGTGATGTGGTTCGATTAGGTATTGTAACGACGCCTTGCGTCGCTTATTTAACCAAGGCATCCGGCGCAGCGGCAGGCGTCATGATTTCGGCGTCCCACAATCCGGTGCCGGACAATGGGATTAAATTTTTCGGCAGCGACGGCTTTAAGCTGCTCGATGATACGGAGCTGGAGATTGAGCGTCTGCTTGATGCGGAAACGGATGAACTGCCTCGTCCTGTAGGAGGAAGCTTAGGTACGGTAACGAATGATCTGCTTGCGAAGCTGCAGTATGCGGATTATTTGAAGACGACAGTCAAGCACCGATTCGATGGCATGAAAATTGTACTGGATTGCGCGAACGGTGCGGCATATGAGCTGGCTCCGAAGGTGTTCCGAGAGCTGGGAGCAGAAGTGATCGCCATTGCCGCACAGCCAACGGGGACGAACATTAACGATAATTGCGGATCCACGCATACCGACCATGTGCGCCAAGCTGTTTTAGAGCACAAGGCGGATTTAGGACTTTCGTTCGATGGGGATGCAGATCGTCTGATCGCGGTCGACGATCACGGGGAAGAAGTTGATGGAGATTATATTTTAGCTATTTGCGGAGACGCGATGAATCGCGCGGGCAAGCTTCAATCGAGCACGATCGTATCTACAGTGATGAGCAACATCGGATTTTATAAAGCGATTGAGTCGAAAGGCATTCGTTCCAATAAAACCGCTGTTGGCGATCGCTACGTGATGGAAGAAATGCGCAGAGGCGGATACAATCTTGGCGGAGAGCAGTCTGGTCATGTGATTTTCCTCGACTACAATACGACAGGCGATGGTATTCTAACGGCGCTGCAGCTCGTGGATGTAATCAAGGACGAAGGCAGGACGCTGGGACAGCTGAAATCGATGATGAAGAAATATCCGCAAGTCCTGGTCAACGTGAAGGGTGTGAATAAGGCGGGGCTGAATGACAACACCTTAGTGCAGAAGGTCATTGCAGAGGTCGAGGCACAGCTGGGAGATAACGGTAGAGTGCTGGTGCGTCCTTCGGGTACAGAGCCTTTGATTCGGGTTATGGCAGAGGGCCCGGATGCGGAAGAGCTGGAGACGTATGTACAGCGAATTGCTGATGTGATTCAGGCGGAATTAAGTGTTTAATCCTATAGAGGAGACGGCGTGAGAGGCGCTTGTCTCCTTTATGCTTCTTAGGTTGTGTCGCCAGATGAAGTACGTTCAAATCAGAGGCGATACACATAGGTAAAAATGTTAGTTGCATCCGGAATGAAAAATGAATAAGATGAGGATATGTCATTTTAAAAAGGGGAAGGAGGATCGAAGTATAAGCTTCATATAGCGCCAGAGCTTGGAGAGGGAACGAAAATTGCAGCAGGATCTAATTTCTGTATCCGATATCCAAGCTGACGAGGTGGAGGTGTTCGAATGTTCGGCGGGGGCCTCCCGGTCAAGCATCTGAGCCGAAAGCTGGAAGGCAAAACGAATGGGCGACCGTTCCGACAAGATTCCAGCAGGATGCGTCAAGATGAATTGAAAACCCATTAGCTTGGGGAACTAAGGAGGACATTCCTTTCCCCGGCGGGGGAAGGTTCTGTCCATATTACTGGAGGTACAGAACTTATGTGTGGTATTGTTGGATATATTGGGCATCAAGAATCGCAATCGATTTTAATTGAAGGCTTGAAAAAGCTCGAATATAGAGGTTATGATTCCGCAGGTATTGCGGTTTATACAGATCAAGGCTTATCCGTATCTAAAGCACAGGGCCGCTTAGCGGTGCTGGAAAGCCATTTGGAGCAGCAACCGTTGAAAGGTCATGTCGGTATTGGCCATACGCGCTGGGCGACTCACGGGAAGCCTTCCGATGTAAATTCTCATCCGCACTCAGATACGACCGGAAAGTTTTCTGTTGTGCATAACGGCATTATTGAGAACTATATCGCACTGAAGGAAGAGCTCACAGCCAAAGGTCATCAATTCGTTTCGGAGACGGATACGGAAGTCATTGCGCATCTGATCGCGGATTTATACCAAGGTGATTTAGTGCAGGCGGTCAGAGAAGCAGTGAAGAAAATGCGCGGCGCTTATGCGATCGCGGCAATGTGCGAATTCGAACCGGAGAAATTAGTGACCGTTCGTCTAGCCAGCCCGCTCGTGATTGGTGTCGGTCAAGGCGAGAATTTCATCGCTTCCGACATTCCGGCTATTCTGGAATATACGCGTGATGTGTATATTTTGAACGACGGAGAAATGGCCGTATTGACGAATGATCATGTCGAATTGATGGATTTGGAAGGAAATCGGATTTCCCGGGAAATGTACAAAGTCGAATGGGATATTGTGACCGCGGAAAAAGCCGGATATGATCACTTTATGTTGAAGGAAATTTACGAGCAGCCCAAAGCGTACCGCGATACGATGGGTGCCCGAATCGATGATGCAGGCAAGAGGATCGTGCTGGATGAAGTGAAAATGACTGCACAGCAAATCCAGGATATTCACCAGATTCATATTGTGGCTTGTGGAACGGCCTATCATGCAGGCTTAGTTGGAAAAAGTGTAATCGAATCGTTAGCGCGTATCCCTGTAGAAGTGGAAGTCGCTTCGGAATATCGTTATCGGAATCCGATCATTACACCGAATACGTTAGTCATTGTGGTCAGCCAATCCGGTGAAACAGCAGATACGTTAGCTGCACTGAAGGAAGCGAAGCGCTGCGGTGCCAGAGTACTTGCCATTACGAACGTCGTAGGCAGCTCCGTATCCAGGGAAGCAGACGATGTGATTGTCACTTGGGCTGGACCGGAAATTGCGGTTGCGTCCACGAAGGCATACACTTCGCAGCTGATCGCATTTTATCTGCTTGGTCTGTATTTCGCCCAAACGCTGGGCATGCAAGAGGCGGAAGTGATTGAGGAAACGATTCAGGCATTGCGTCAGCTTCCTGAACAAGTAGAATCGATTCTCGCAGACGCGGAGAAGATCAAAGTCTATGCAGAGCAAATCAGCAAGCACGACAACCTGTTCTTTATCGGAAGAGGTCTGGATTATGCCGTTGCTCAGGAAGGCTCTCTGAAGCTGAAGGAAATCTCCTATATTCATTCAGAGGCATATGCAGCCGGTGAATTGAAGCACGGAACGCTAGCGCTCATCGAAGAAGGTATTCCTGTCATTGCCCTCGCTACACAAGAGGAATTATTAGAGAAGACCGTCAGCAACATTAAGGAAGTTGCCGCTCGTGGTGCCTATGTGATGGGTGTCGGCAGCGAAGGCAACGAGGAAATCGCGAAAGCGGTGGATGAATTGTTCACCATTCCTAGAACGCTGCCGCTATTGACCCCGGCATTGTCCGTTGTGCCATTGCAATTGCTATCTTATTATGCATCTTTAGCTAGAGGCAACGACGTCGACAAGCCAAGAAACTTGGCGAAGAGTGTGACGGTGGAGTAAGGGAAGGAACGATTGTTATCCAGCTGTCTGGGTTATAACTGCAAATGGCACACAATATATTTAATATTGGCATAGTGCTATAATGTAAAATGGCATAAAAAAAGCATCCCGTATTGACAAAAACATTGTCAGTACGGGATTTTTTGTTTGGCAATATATATTTTCATACTTGTTCCATTGGTTCAAAAGTCATAATCAACCATCTAATCTAAAGAAATTATTTATAATAAATAATGACATAAACAAGGTGCGGAACTATCGAAAAAAAATAGATGGGACTGAGAAACAAAGTCGGGTACCCATGCCTGTCGGGAATCCAATGGGCATTTTTTACGCAATGATAGGGTCGCTGATCATCATTGACCTTTCTTGACCAATAAAAGTATAATATTAATAAACAAGCATAAAACATGGGCGCTTGATGAATAAGTGCAATGCAAAGGGGGCGGAATTATTGATTACTCAAACACAATTTACTACGTTTTTAAACGATATTGAACCAAGCAAAACAACCAAAACGGACGCAAGCAATGGGCATACTAAGGTACGTGACTTTCTTAGTGGGCACGCCACCTATAAAAAGCATTACGTTAGTTCATTTTTATCCGGCTCATATAAACGTGATACAGCAATCCGTCCTAAAACTAAGGAAGGTACAGTAGCACGTCCCGACGTCGATATCATCGTAGTTACAAACCATACCCTTAACGACGACCCCCAGAGCGTAATTGATTTGCTGTATGATACATTAAAACCAGAGTATTCAACTATCCGGAAACAAAATCGTTCAGTTGGCATTCAGACGGATAAAGTTGACATTGACGTTGTACCGATCATAGCTCCATACGGGATGGATGGAACGCTATATATACCAGACCGTAAGAAGGAACAATGGATAATTACAAATCCTCCGAAGCATACAACATGGACGACTGAGGTCAATCAAGACAGCGGCGGACGATTTAAACCACTAGTAAAGTTGATGAAATGGTGGAGAAGGGAAAACCCAACGATTGCGAAAAAACCGAAAGGGTTTGTGATCGAGTGCATCGTAGCTGAATGTATGGATCGGCAGCAAACCAATTACGGCGAGTTGTTTGTAGGGACTTTAGAAAAAATTGTTGAGAAATATGCGATTTATATTTCCCTACGTACAGTTCCATTTATTCAAGATCCGGGTGTGAGTAGCAATTCAGTAACCACAGGTATGACTTTCGATGCTTTTGAAGGGTTCTATAACAAAGTCAAAGCTCATGCCAAAGTTGGACGAGAAGCCATCGATGAGAAGGATGAAGAAAAATCGATTACTAAATGGCGCACATTATTCGGGGATCGATTTCCAAAATCCGGATCGAGTCAAAATAATTCACTTCTTGCAAGTGCCGCTGTTCCTTCGCTTACATTTCCTAACCGAGCTGTTGAGCCAAAGAAACCCGGAGGATTTGCATAAATGGGGATTTGGTATCTAAGCGATGATAGCCGGTTTGCTCATGAACGACGTGAGATCGATTCGATTCAAACCCAAATGAAATGGCTATTGGGCGCTGAATGGGATATTGAAGGTAAAAGGCTTGTTGTAAATGCGGATATTGAAGCTCACGGTCATGTGTATCACGTTAAGCTTACTTACCCGGATTTTTTCCCCGCTACCCCGCCTTTTGTTACGCCAATCGATGCCGATGTAAGGTGGTCTGAACATCAATATAATAACGGTACACTTTGTCTTGAATGGGGACCGGACAATTGGCATCCAGATATAACAGGTGCTCAAATGTTAGAGAGCACTTATCGTCTTCTAGATACAGAAAACCCCCTTGGACAACCAGAGGAGCATGGTATTGTTCAATCTCGCCATTTTCTAACGCCGGGTCAATCACTTCGGACTAAAATTTTTCGTTTGCATATGACTGAAACCTTGTTCGATGAGCTTTCTACAATCGAAGTGAAGACAACGGGTCAAGCGACGTTACATTTCGTAATCGAAGATGGAACCATTGTATATCATGTAATTCAAGTAAACGAGTACGTAAACATACAACTACCGGAAACATTTAAAAAAATGAAGGAGCATTGGCTTGTTTATCGTACGTCCGCTTCAGCTGATCAAATTCGGGAGTTAAAAACGATTGGGCAGCTGGAGCAACTAGTCAAGACACAGGATGATGTAATACTTTCTCTAGCCGCGCCTAACGGGGAGGATCGTGTTGAGGGCATTGTCCTACTCGACCATAAAGGAATAGCATCATTTTATTATTTTTCAGGTGATCAACTACGTTCCATGGCGATTGTGTTCGATGATAGTTTAAAAAAACGAACGCCAGAATTTTGCCAAAGGCTAAGCGAAAAACGAATTGCAATTGTTGGATTAGGGTCGGTAGGCAGTAAGGTAGCTGAGTCACTTTGTCGCATGGGGGCGGGAAAATTTTATTTAGTCGATGAAGATTTGTTCTTGGTTGGAAATCTTGAACGACACTCCCTTGATTGGCGCAATGTTGCTTTTCATAAAGTGGACGCCATTGCACAAAAACTCCGCTACATTTCACCGATAGCTGAAGTTGAAACAACGAGCCTTAACCTAACCGGTCAAGAATCAAATGCAGCTGTCAATGGTGCACTTATAAAAATGAGCACTTGTGATGTCATAGTTGATGCGACAGCAAATGGGCAAGTTTTCAATCTTCTGGCTTCAATTTCTGCGGCAAGTAAAAAGCCGCTGATTTGGACTGAAGTGTACGCTGGCGGTATTGGAGGACTAATTGCGCGCAGTCGCCCAGGACTTGATCCAAATCCGCAAACGATGAGACAAGCGTATTACCAATACACCACCGACGCTCCGGAATTTAACCAATCCATTTCTGCTCCATACACGGTTGAAAATAGTGAAGGGGAAGTCTATATTGCTTCTGATGCGGACGTATCGGTTATAGCTAGTCATTTAACGCGCCTTGTTGTAGATACTGCAGTAAATGACCACCAATCGATGTTTCCTTACTCTATGTATCTTATTGGATTATCCGAGGGTTGGATCTTTAGTCAGCCATTTGATACGAGACCGATTCAAACCGATCATCTGCTCCAACATGAGGTACCTACAGCGGTGGACACCGAAACGCGATCCGATAACATCTCCTTTCTTATGAAGTTATTGGAGAAGAGCGATGATTAAGATCCTTTTGCCATCCAAGATAAGAAAAAGAATGATCGGGCTACTTAAAAGCGCGGGATCTCGTGAAATTGGCGGAATCTTAATGGGGGAACATGTATCAGAAGGTGTGTTTCGAATATGTGATTTCACCATTCAGCAGCATGGCGGCACTTGGATTACTTTCGTGCGAAAAATGGAGGAATCGCTTAAGCAATCATTACGAAAGTTTTTTAAAAGTACCGATTTTCAATTCACACGGTTTAATTAGGGCTTGCTGAACGAAACATTAGAGAGCAAATTGTCTGTAGGCGGTACGTTTCAGCAGCATGTTGAGAATGAGGACAAAAAGAAGCCGCAAGCGGCGTTCCAGGTTCATCACGAGGAACTGC
>NZ_JBHSQV010000130.1:0-16527 GCF_042658665.1 Marinicrinis lubricantis | reverse complement strand
TCTTGGTTGTTGGGTGTGTGGTAACCTCAATTATCCAAAGAATTTAGGGGGTGGCAATTTTTTTGCCTATAAAGCCCTCTATGGAGATATTTTATAACCTATTTCTTATAGAAGTTTTGACAATACGCATTGATTTATACATAATTCCAACACAATACGAAGAAGATAAACAAAATATATTGTTTAATCAACTTCTGTCTATTATTATATGATGAAGAAGTATGTATTCAATGGTTAAAAACATGCAAAATGTTGATATATCAACAAACGATTCAAAAATGTTCATTATCTTAAGAAGCAGAGTGAGTATATAAAGCTAGCAAGTCACAAAACAATCCGCCACATAGCGGGGCGGACTTGTTAGATCCAAGCTAATTTACAGCTGTACAGCTCATTTATAACTTGTTGTAGGTTTCATCATCGACAGCTTCCAACCATTCCGGCGTACCTGCAGTGATTGCAATGTGTTCGAACCAGCTGTCCTTTGCGGCACCATGCCAATGTTTTACACCATCGTGGGTGACAATCACATCACCAGCTTTTAAGAATTGAGCAGGTTTTCCTTCTTCTTGGTACCAACCTTCTCCACCCGTTACTAGTAAAATTTGAAATCCATCACGATGGATATGCCAGTTGTTTCGGCATCCCGGTTCAAAGGTTACATTCCCTACCCCAACACTTACTTTAGGATCAGCGATCAATGTTTTCAGATAGCTTTGCCCCACAAAAAATTGCGCAAATGCTTCATTTTTCTCGCCTACTGGGAAAATAACGCCATTTTTTACCTCTTCATGCTTTGCCATATTATTATTCCTCCAATCTTTATTCATTTTCAGGAATCATTTCATTCACGCAAGCTAATGCATTCAGTGTTCTCGGAAAGCCCATATATGGAAGACAGTGGGTGATCGCGGTGATCAAGGTTTCCTTGTCATTGCCTACATTGATGTTTCCCTGTACATGTGCTTTCACTTGACCTTCGGCACCACCCAAGCTGCTAACGATGCTTCCAAATCTAATCCCCCCAATGATGATTTACGAAAGTAAAACAAAATATATTGTTTAATCAACTTTTGTCTATTATTATATGATGAAGAAGTATGTATTCAATGGTTAAAAACATGCAAAATGTTGATATATCAACAAACGATTCAAAAATGTTCATTATCTTAAGAAGGCAAGGTGAGAATGTTCAATGACCAAAGTAGACCGGAGAATTCTGAAAACACAAGAAGCTTTGAAAAAAGCCGTTGTTGAACTGATGACTGAAAAAAATTTTGATGACATTACCATTCAGGATATTGCCGATCGGGCAAACGTAAACCGCGGAACCATATATCTTCATTATCAAGATAAATATGATTTATTGGATAAACTCATAGAAGCTCACATGAATGAATTAGGGGAAATGGATCAGTGGGCATGTGAGATGGATTGGGTCGACGCGCTTGTCCCTTATTTTGAATACTTTCAAGCGAATTATTTATTCTTTTCAACCATGCTGGCAAGCAAAGGGAGCCCTTCCTCTTTTAGAACCCGGCTTCTTGCTTCTTTTATGGAAGGATTCAAAGGTGAAATTGACAGGGAAAGCGATAAGAATGCTGGTTTGAGTGATGATGTTATGCTGCAGTATGCCGGTACCGCTTATGTCGGGGTGATTGAGTGGTGGATCCGAAATGGGATGCCGTATTCGCCGCAAGCTATGGCCAAACAAGTCGGGGTTTTGTTAGAAAGAACGCTTTAATTTTATGATCCAACCTTCAATCTTGCGGATTATTCTATTATCTATTTCTTGTATAAAAAAAGACTTTCGAGAACTTATCGACAGCCTGACTCTTCCTATTACCAAGGTTGACTTGTTGGGCCGATTGTAAATTCATTGATATTCGTATCTTCCGGTTGATCAATCGCAAACGCCACAACGTTGGCCACTCGATCAGGTGTAATCCCATACTGCTTGTACAATGCAGTCATACCTTCTGCCGTGTTCTTATCCGTTATCGTATTTAACAATTCGGTGTTGATTGCTGCTGGATAAATCGTTACCGTACGAATGTTGGTACCTTCTTGGGCAGATTCCATACGCAAAACTTCCATCAAATTACGTACCGCCCATTTCGTCGCGCCATAGACTGCACCACCCGGGTAATTTAAGTCCAGCTACGGATGAAGTCGTAATGATATGTCCTGACTTCTGCGCTGTAAACGTCGGCAATACTGCCGCAATACCATTTAGAACGCCTTTAATGTTGATGTCAATCATACTGTTCCATTCGTCCGTTTTCAATTGTGAAAGTGGTGAATTAGGCATAATGCCAGCGTTTAGGAATATCACATCCACACCACCGAAAGTATCTTTGGCCAGCTGAACAAGCTTCTTGCAATCATCTGGATTCACAACGTCTGTGATGTGGTAAGCCGCTTCGCCGCCGCTCGATTTGATTTCTTCGACTAATTGAACTAGATGCTCTTCACGCCTTGAACCAAGTACAACTTTTGCTCCTTTATCAGCTAACAGCTTGGCTGCAGCTTCTCCAATACCTGAACTAGCGCCTGTAATGACAACCACTTTCAAGAAAAAATGCACTCTTTACATTTTGGTCTTGGTGTACTTGTTTTCTGAATGATTGTTCAAATGAATTGACTATTTTATCACTTTGTATTGTTGGCACGACATCTCCCCCTGTATTTAGATACTAATTTTATTCCATTAACCTCACCTTTATTTCAGCTTTGTTGGGGAGGGGGCTTCCACCACCTATAAGACCATAAAAATGACCAACCAATAGTTTTGGCTGACCTGATAATACGAAAAAAGCCCGTACCTTCAAGGTACGAGCCTATGATATTTTATCTTCAATTGTGGTGGCAAAACATCTTCCTATTGGTGCCAAAACTAATTACAGCTTAGACAACCGCATGAAAAAAAGAGAGGGTCTCCCCTCTCTTTTCACTTTAGCTGCACTTGCTGTATCCGCAGCTTGTGCATGTTTTGCAGCCTTCGGTGTTCACCAAGGATGCGGAACCGCAGGATGGGCACAGATCCGTGGAGCTTACGCCGTAAGATTCATGGCTGTCGTGCTGATGCGGCTGGGCTTCAATCGCAGCCGTCTCAGCCACTGGCGCAGTATAGCTGCTGCTGTCGTTTGAAGTAGCATAAGCGCCTTGCTCTTCAATATGATCCATATGCAGTTCGAGCGACTTGGCTACCGCGTCAGCGATTGATTCCACGCGGTTCGGTCCGAAGCCGATGCCGCCGGAGCCGCCAATGCCTTTCAGGTGCTTGATCAAGAGGCGTTCCTTCTGACCGTGCTCTCCATAACGCAGGAACAAGGAGCACACGCGGCCGAGCGCTTCGGACATCGCGAATACGTCGGAACCCGCTTTTCCTACATTCAAGAAGATCTCGCTTGGATGTCCGTCTAGATCGTTAATCGTAATGTACGCCATACCGAACGGCGTATTGAACTTATACGTTGCGCCGCTAAGCACTTGCGGACGACGCTTATATTGCTTATCGAAGATATTCTCCGTCTTCTTGTCAATGTCTACCTTCAGCGCAGTGGAGATCTTCTCCATCTTCGCGCTGTCTTCCTTAGTCGCAGCAGCTTCTGCTTTCACTGCTTCGCCCTTATTATCCGTCTTATCTTCATCCTTGCCTTTCGTATGCAGCACCTGTGTATCCCGACTTCCGTCGCGATAGATGGTAACCCCTTTACATCCTAAATCAAAGGCAAGCTCATACAGCGCCTTCGTCTCTTCTACGGTAAAGTCAGAAGGACAGTTGGCCGTCTTCGAGATCGAGCTGTCTACCCATCTTTGGATCGCGGCTTGGACACGGATATGATCTTCCGCCTTCAGATCCATCGCGGTAACGAAATAATCCGGCAGCTCCGCATCCGGATGCGCGTCCTTCCATTCCTGTGCAATCGGCACAAGCTGTTTATCGAAGCCTAAGCGGCTTTGACGGTAAAATTCAAAGGCAAAGTAAGGCTCGATCCCGGTCGAAGTTCCGACCATCGTACCGGTGCTTCCTGTCGGCGCTTGCGTAATGACGGTGACGTTGCGCATACCGTTCTCGCGAACCGACTCGCCCACTTCAGGAAACTCGCTGACCATATTTTTCATAAATCCGCTCTGCAGGAACTTCTCTGCATCGAACTGCTTGAACGAACCTTTCTCTGCAGCAATCTCCGATGAAGAGAGATAAGCTTCTCTTGCCATAAAGCCGTACAGCTTATCCAGGAACTCCAGCGATTCCGGACTTCCGTAACGGATATTGAGACGGATGAGCAGCTCAGCCAGACCCATGCTGCCGAGACCTACGCGGCGCTCAGCCTGTTGATTCTTCTGATTTTCTTCGAAATGATACGGTGTTTTATCGATAACATTGTCCAAGAATCGAACGGAATAGCGAACGGTTTTCGCCAGCTCATCCCAATTGACATCGTGATTTTCCTCGTCATAGAACTTGGACAAATTGATCGCGGACAAGTTACAGACGCCCCAAGCCGGCAGACCTTGCTCTCCACAAGGATTCGTACAAATAATTGGATTAAAGTACCAGCTATTCGACATATCATTATAGTATTCCATAAACACGACGCCGGGTTCTGCCGATTTCCAAGCCGATTCAATAATCGTATGCCATACATCACGCGCACGAACGGTGTCGTAATGAATGACGTCTTTACCTAATTCCTTCCATGCTTTTAAATCGCCGTTCCATTGATCGTTATAATCTGGATCGCTCGTATCAGGGAATACAAGATCCCAATCCAAGTCTTCCTTGACCGCCTTCATGAAATCATTGGATACACAAACGGACAAGTTCGCATTCGTAATTTCTCCCGCCGTTTGCTTCACCGTAATGAAACGCATCAAATCTGGATGCCAGTCATTAATCATCAGCATCAGCGCGCCGCGGCGGCTTCCGCCTTGTTCGATCAAGCCCGTCGTATAGCTGAACAATCCGCCCCAGGATACCGCACCGCTGGAAGTTCCGTTTACGCCTCTAACGATCGCACGTCGGGGACGCAGTGAGGATAGGTTGATCCCAACTCCGCCGCCGCGGGACATAATTTCGGTCATTTCACTCAGCGTTTCCATGATACCGCCGCGGGAGTCATGCGGAGACGGAATGACGTAGCAGTTGAACAATGTCAGCTCATCGCTCGCTCCGGCGCCAGCCGCGATTCTGCCGCCTGGAACCAGCTTCCAGTCGTCCAAAATATAACGGAATTTCTCCTGCCATTCCTGCTGTTTTTCGGGTGCCTCTACGGAAGCCATGGCCTTCGCCAAACGATCCCAAAGCTCATCCGGTGTTTTCTCTACAGTCAATGTCAGCTTATGGATGTCGGAATCAATCACATCTCCGCTGCGCAGCTTCACTTTGACATTCTTGCCGTTTCTCTCGATGACTTCCCCGACTTCCTTCGCCGGAAACTTGGGGTCGTCCTTCGTCAGCACAAGCACATAATCTCCGACTTTGGTGTTGTTCGTATCCGCATCCTTCATAGCATAGCGATCCAAAAAGATCTTTTCACTTAGTCCTTCTAATCGATTTGACTGCATGGTCTTCAAAAGAACACCCTCCCATAAAAATATGTAATGTAAGACATTTTCTTGATTTTCAGTGAAATACAACCAAAAACCGGCGTTTTCACGCGATTTTCAAAACCGAAAATCATCGTCGAATTTTGTCTTATTCAAGTTATTCATCCACATCACAATATATTGTGTGACTTAATCATTATACTGCACTATATATAGTGTATCTAATGTTTGGAAAAGCCGAATCATTCGCATACCCTGTCTGTACGTTATATTTCCTCTAGTTTTCTTCCAATTTCTCTATTTTCCAAAGCTTGCATCTTCCGCACAATCCAACAAAATCCTCACTTCCTTAGAGCAGAAAGAGATGCTTGAACGGAGGAGCCAGACTGCAAATAAACAATGAAAAAAATAATTCTCCTTAAAGGGGGTACTCCTCATGTTATTGTTTAACGGAGCCTTCGTCAATGGAAAAAATGCGTCCATTTCATACCATGATCGAGGATATTATTTTGGAGATGGCGTATATGAAGTGTTTCGTGTGTACAAAGGGCGTTTATTCGAACCTGATGCGCATTTCAGGCGTTTGGAACGGAGTGCAAAGACATTCATCTGCCTTTACCTTATACCATTCCACAGCTCAAAGGAATGGTACGGCAGCTCGTCCAATTAAACCGAATGGGAGATGGAACCGTATACTTGCAGATTACGCGAGGCCCCGCTCCGCGAAGCCATTTGTTTCCGAAAGAGACGAAGCCGACTTTGATCGGCTACTGCACAAGCTTATCCAGACCTCTCCAACTGCAAACAAACGGAATGACCGCCGTCACCATCCCAGACATTCGCTGGCTTCAGTGCGATATTAAATCTTTAAATCTGCTCCCCAATACATTAGCCAAGCAGGAAGCGGCTGACGCCGGCGCAGAGGAAGCGATCCTTCATCGGGACGGCATCGTTACGGAGTGCAGCGCATCGAATCTCATGATGGTCAGGAACGGCATCATCCACACACATCCTGCGAACCATCTCATCCTGCATGGCATCACCCGCGAGATTGTACTTCGTTTGGCAGCAGAGGAAGGGATCACGATCATTGAAGAACCGTTTCACCTCGGAGACCTGCGAACCGCCGATGAACTATTTATCACGAGTACGACAGTGGAAATCGCCTCCATCGTTGAGGTGGACGGGTATGTCATTGGAGGCGGCATCCCGGGCCCACTGACCCGAAAGCTGCAGCAGCTGTTCGAATCGAAAATCCAGAGCACAACATAAATGGCTGCTCCCTGTGCTCCACTCCCTGCCTGCATACAGCGCCAAAAAGACCGATCCAGCATCCTTAGATGCTGCGACTCGGTCCCTCCCGTTCTTTCTTATTTATTATCTTCTAAAGTTCCATTCCTTATTTCCGTATTTCTCCTGTACCAGCTGCTCTGCCAGCTGCTGTTCATAATCCGTTAAGCCGCTTTCTACGAGCTGCACATCCATCCCTTTCTCGTAACCGATGCGAAATGCTTCCCTGAGTTCATCCAGCTGTGCGGGCGCTTGTCCGACCTGTCTTTTAATATCGTTGATCGCCACCGCCTTATCACGGAACGAGGCTTTCAGCCGATCTCTCACTCTCTCGCTTGGAAACCGCAGCAGGGAGAACAATAGCTCTACGTCCAGCTCCAACAAAATTGATCCGTGCTGCAGTACAACGCCTTTTTGCCGTGTTTGAGCGCTGCCTGCGATTTTGCGTCCTTCGACGACCAATTCATACCAAGAAGGAGAATCAAAGCATGCCGCCGAACCGGCCGTTGCATATTTGGCCTTCTCTTCCTCGGAGGCAAGGTTCACCATTTTTGCATCCAGCTGCAGTTCCTTGAAGCCCTCCAAAAGCCCCATGCTGAGCACCTTGTATGCTTCATTCACCGTCTTAGGCAGACCAGGCGTCTCCTCATTGATGATGATGCTGTACGTCAGCTCCTGATCATGCAGAACTGCGCGGCCGCCGGTGGCCCTTCTGACAAAGCCAATCCCTTTTTCATTCAGCTCGGAAAAATTCACTTCCTCCTCCGCCTTTTGAAAATATCCGATCGACAGCGACGCCGGATTCCAACCATAGAAGCGCAATGTCGGCGGAACCTTCCCTTCACTATGTGCCGTTAATATGGCTTCGTCAATAGCCATGTTCATCTCTGGGGAGCTGTTCCCAGAGTCAATAAATCTCCATTCTTTCATTTGTGCTCTCTCCTTTATGCTGCAAGCTATTGAAATAGATATTCCCTTTCTTACACGCTGCGCCGCAATCCGAATTTATGTTATGAAACTCATCCAATTCGTCCATACTAGCTAGAACGGCAGGTCGAGCGTTACTGCTCTGACCAAAGTACGGAATCGATCAAGGGAGGACAGCACACGATGAGCTTCCAGGCATCTACGGATAAGCAAGTCTCGATTCATGAGCATGTTCACCTGCATTATGATCATCTATGGCAGCAAGAATTATTGCAGCGAAGCGAACAGAATGGGCCGTGGGACAGCTTCGAGTTTTATAAAATGGCTTATGAAGCCGAGAAATCTTCGATCATCTCCGAATTTGACGAGCTGCAGTGCTTGCGGCATCTGTCCGAGCTGACCCCGCTTCCCCATCAGATCGACACAGCTAAGAAAGTGCTCCATGAGATGCGCGGCAGGGCCATATTGGCCGATGAAGTCGGCTTAGGTAAAACGATAGAAGCCGGTCTTATATTAAAAGAATATATGATTCGCGGGCTTGTACGCAAGGTGCTGGTGCTCGTTCCCGCTTCCTTGGTGCTCCAATGGGTGCGTGAGCTGAGCCAAAAATTCGGCATCCCTGCAGTCGCCCAGAAGAAACAATACATTTGGGAGTCGCACGATATCGTCGTCGCTTCCATGGATACCGCGAAGAGAGATCCGCATAAGGACATTATTACGCAAATCGATTACGATATGCTCATTATTGATGAGGCACACAAGCTGAAAAATAAAAATACAACCAATTATAAATTCATTAATCAAGTGAAAAAGAAATACTGCCTTCTGCTGACAGCGACGCCTGTACAGAACGATTTAAAAGAGCTGTACAACCTTATTACGCTGCTCAAGCCGGGACAGCTCGGCGGACAAGGCAGCTTCCAGACCAACTTCATGCTTCATAAGCGGCTTCCGAAGAATGAAGAGGAACTAAGAAAGCAGCTCGGCAGTGTGATGATTCGTAACCGGCGCAGCGATGGCAATCTGCAGTTCACCAAACGGCACGTCAAAAATATTCTGTTAGAGCTTTCGCCAGAGGAACAAGAACTATACGACAGCGTCACCGGATTCGTGAAAGGAAGATATGAAAGCGCACAGGGAGATATCGGCAGTATGCTGTCACTCGTTACATTGCAGAGAGAAGTATGCAGCAGCCGGGACGCCGTATTTCTGACACTGGTCAATCTGTTCAAAAAGACTGAGGAAGATTCCCCGGTTCGCCAAGCGATTTGGGAGCTGGTCGGCAAGATCAAGCAGATTGAAGCGAACTCCAAAGCGGAGAAGACGATGGAGCTTATCCAGGAGATGAACGAAAAAGTCATCGTCTTTACCGAATACCGGGCGACACAGGAATATTTGCTTCAATATTTGAAAAAGCATGAAATTATCGCCGTTCCGTATCGTGGCGGCATGAATCGCGGAAAGAAAGACTGGATGATGGACTTATTTCGCAGCCGCGCCCAGGTCATGGTCGCCACAGAAGCCGGCGGAGAGGGAATTAACCTGCAGTTTTGCAACAACATGATCAATTTCGACCTCCCATGGAATCCCATGCGCGTGGAGCAGCGCATCGGCCGGGTTCATCGGCTTGGCCAGCAAAACGACGTAAGAATTTTCAATCTATCGACCAAAAATACCATCGAAGAGCATATCCTGCATCTGCTTCACGAGAAAATCAATATGTTCGAGCTGGTGATCGGAGAGCTGGATGTCATTCTTGAGCGGCTGGAGCAAAATCATTCGTTAGAGAAGAGCCTATACAAAATTATTTTAGAATCGAAATCGAACGAAGAAATTCGCCAAAAATTCGATCAGCTTGGCGATTCTTTTTCCGAGGTGCGCAAACAGGTACAGACGGAAACGGAGGGGGCCGTCCATGCAGCAAATGGAGATTGAGCAGTTTATCATGAACTACTTGAACTGTACAGGATGCAGCGTGCTGGAGAAAGCTCCTTCTCACGTCACGGTCAAACTTTCACCGATGGTCGATAAAGAGCTGACGAATCGGCCTTATTATTGGAACTTCGTGGAACGTACGGGAGCCGAACCTGAGACGATGACCTTTACGTTCGTATTCGATCCCGACAAGAGGAAAGAATGGAAAGAGGAGCAAGGACAGAAGCAGCAGGAACAGCCGGCCGCAGCGAAGGATTCGATTCTCGGCAGATATTTCGGCGTCGCTCCATCGATGCCTTCGTACAACAGAGCCATTCCGGAAGAGCATCTGCATTACGGGGCACCGCGTCTACAGCAAATTTTCCAGCACGTCAAACAGCAGGGACGTTATGTCTCCCTTTATGAAATGCCATCCAGACAAAGTCCGGAGTTATTCCATCATCCAATGCAGTCTGCAAGCTACTCCTCATGGCTGAATGTCAACTTCAAGGTCGAATTTTTATGTGATATGAAAAGGAATGAAATCCAATCGCTCGGCATATGCTTGTCTACAGGGGAAATTGTGGAAGACTTTTTTGACTTCGTCTCCTCATTGGAATTGTCGCCGAAACTGCCGGCACGTATGCACTTAAAGGAAAGCATCTCCGTCGATCGTGCGGTACAAGATTTGAAGCGATATTTGGAGAGGACCATACGACAGTATGATTTTCGTTGGGCATTGGAAGCCCATGAGCGATTGCAGGATGAACTGCTGCGGATCAAGGCCTACTATGACGAGCTGCTTCCTTCATTAGAAGAGGATAAGAAGGCAGAAGCTGAGGCGCAATATGAACAAAGAAAGACGGAAATCGAATGGCAGCATCGTCCTCGGATTGAAGCCGCTGTCATAAACTGCGGATATTTTCATCTGCTTTCAAGGCCGATATCGACGATATGACGAATCTCGGGAGAAGCAGGCAAAAAAACATGATTTTTTCAGCCCTTTCCGTGACAAGTTGTAACAGTCTTTTTGGGACATGCTCTATACAATGAATATTACGAAACGCGTACGATTATTTTGATGCAAAGGCAGGGAAAAGGGATGAAATGGCATCTGTTCGCCGTACTTATGACCGTCTCCAGCATGTTGGCAGGCTCCACCTTAAGTCTCCCATCGTCTGAAAGCGCAGCAACTTCCGCCGCCGTGCAAATCATTTCACCGTCTACACAGCAGGAAGGGGAAACGATTTTCCAGAAAACTGTAAATTATTGGATAGATGAGCTGGCACAGCAAAAAGGTTTCGAAAGCTGGAAGAACGCCCGTTGGAGCAGTGAACCATTAGGTGCACAAATGCATTCTTGGGTCATAGAAATTCGAAGCGGCGACGTTGTCGTTGGATATATGGTGATGGGGGCGGATGCTGCCGGATCATATCGGCTGCTTGAATACGGACAAGGTACCTATCCTTTATTCAATACTTCACTATTATCTCCTTATCTTGAATCACTGGGCATCGCATATAGCGATGCCACATGGACTCGTATTTATCATCATCCGCTGGAATCGTTCTGGTATGCCGAGACGTCTCAAGGGGGCTACTTATTCGATGCAAAAAACGGAGAATATTATGAAACCGATAGCCAAAAGCTGCGCGGGCTCATCAATTTACCAGAAAGTGCAGGTCTGCCGGGCATGGAGAATGAACACGAATCTCTCACGGTTCATGCGAGGATGACCCTAAAGGAAACGACCGATGTTCCCTCCTTCGATCCATTTCTGACCATTCCATGGGTTGGGCAGGATCCGCTGTCAGAACCGCTCCCACAGCTGATTGCAGATTTTATAAAATCGGGACAGCATATTACGTATACTCAGCGAATTATTGCCGGGGAAATGATCCTTCCATTGGCCGTAAGCGGTTTTCATATTTGGACAGATGGCGAGCTGCAGATCTATTATTTCGCAGTGGATCAAGAAGGCCAAAGATTTATTCCATATGTAATGATGACGGAGAAAGGCAGCTTTTATTCCGAACCTATATCATAAAATACCAAAAAGCCTCCGCAGCGAATCGTTATTCCTCTGGAGGCTTCTTGTTTTCTTGTTTCTTACGCGGTACCGTCATTTTCAAGGATAAAGGCATCATGCCAAACCATCTTGAGCCCCAATCTTCCTTCGGTTTGCGAATTTTTCGCGAGCTTCTTCGTTCTTCTTTCGGCGTTTCCATATAACGTACAAGCTGCTGCGTAATATATTTGAGCAAATCTTGTCCCGACGCCATCAGCTTTCCCTCCTTTACTGCACGTCTTTAACCATAGTTTGTCCAGCAGCAAAGCGATTTAGTCTGACGTAGTTTTTTGTATCGAATTAAGATATAGTATAGAGTACATGAGACTTACGCAGAAGGAGGTTCGCCTGAATGTACGGCACACTTGTTTTGTCACTCATTATAGGAATCGCCATTATATTCCTTTGTGTTTTTGCCATTAATAAAGCTTATTCCCGCAAATGGGACGAGCCTGAAGAATAATCGTCTTGCCGGTCATACTCTGCATGGAGCAGCTGCTCCATCTCAGGTCTCGGTTCGCTAAACGGTTGAAAAATGTACGACTTGGACAATTTCCGCACTCTGCGATTTTGCCGCCTGATGAGCACATGCTCGTCATCCCAAGCGATGACGATACCGATGACATCATTTGCCGGGTCAGCGTCCCGAATCACCCGAAGCTTCGTTGCAGCAAGCCGATACTTGTCCAACTGTTCATCATCTATCATAAGTCGTCCTCCTCGTGGATATATAAAAACAGGGAGCGTGTCAAGAATTACGCTCTCAACCTCTCCCCTTGGTACATCTATTCTTTTGTCAGCCTACATGCTCTTTGGAATCATTCGTCTCAAACCAATGATCAAGCACTGTGCTGGACATAACCCTCTTCTCAATATATGCAGCCTGCTGAGGAGTAAAATGCTGTGTCCAATCGTATTCTAAATCCGTGCACAGTTGAACAATCGTCAACAGTTCAGACCAAGCAACATAACGTTTGTACCAGAAAAACTGCGGATGCTCTATCATATAAGGATATAAGTCATCAAACTCCGTATGTTTGCATTCAAGCGCTCTCTCAAAATGGGTCTTGGATGCTTCCAGCTTATTAAGGAAGAATTCCTCCGTAAGTTTTGTCTGATCCATATTTCTTCCTCCCCTCAGGCTTTATTGCTCACATTTATTATAGACGATAATAGACCGGGATGGAAGTTGCAACAATTATCCAAACGTAATTTGCCCGTTATCCAGCGATGCAATCTTCACGATCGATTCGATCGGTACCCCCATCTCTCTAATCGTCCGGCCGCCGGCTTGAAAGCTTTTTTCAATCACGACACCGAGTCCCACCAGTTCCGCCTGAGATTGCTGAATAATCCGGATCAATCCGCGTACTGCGTCGCCATTGGCGATAATATCATCAATAATTAAGATACGATCGTTAGGGTGTATGAACGATTTGGATACGACAATATCGGTTACGATCCCTTTCGTGAATGACGGAACACGCTCACAATACGCATCAGCGTCTGTCGTCAATGTTTTCTTGCGCCGTGCGAACACCAGCGGTACGCCTAACTCCAGTGCGACGGCGAACGCGATAGAAATCCCGGACGATTCCAACGTCAATACTCGCGAAATCCCATTCTCCCGAAATCGTTTCGCAAACTCCTTGCCGATCCGCATGACCAAATCGGGATAGACTTGGTGGTTTAGTATCGAATCCAATTTTAATAATTGGTCCGAAATAATAATGCCTTCTTCTTGAATGCGCTGCTTCAATTCTTCCATCCGATTCCCTCCAATATGGCTCTCCTAATTAAATTAACATATTTTCATACGAGTTGGAACTGCGTAACTGCGATCAAAAGATCTTCCCCATTTTCGAAACTTTTTATACACTTGATTCGTTAATATAAATGAATGAAAAACATCAAAAGTTATATCTCGGCCACGAGAAATGACCGCAGTTATTCCATTTCGATCAATTCGGCTAGAATTGGTTGGATTTTAACAAAAACCACCTTTGTGATTGTGGAGCCCGAGGGATTATATTGAATATTGTGCTTCACGCAAAAAATCGCTTTGCATCAATGCTTTAAGCATGTTCGTCCATATCCGTTCTCCGCTGTTTTCGTATTTTGAGCATTTTGTTTTATCCAATACTTAAAAGGTGATGAGAGACCATGAGAAACAGACAGTTCTTGATGGCGTTAACCGTGTTTATGATGGCAGGAATCGTTGTCGCTTCCGGATGCTCAAACCATCAAGATACCGTCGAGACCGAGAAGAAACCCGTGATCATTGAAGAGGAATCCACCCATCACAATACGGGGAAAACGAGTACCGAAAACAAGAAAAACGATCCTACCATTTCCTCCTCGTCAGGCAGTGATAACTCTGAAGCAGTTCTCACACCTGAGAAAGGCGATGAATTAGGCGGCGGAGAAGCCGAGACAAATGTCGAACCTGACAGTGATGCTCCGTCCGAGGAAGAAGAGCCCATTGATATGGAGATGCCGGAGATTATCAATTATCAGCCATCAGAACCGAGACTGATGGGACTCCAAATTCAGCAGCAAAGCAAGCAGGTCACAGGACTGTACGGCAAACCGAATAGAGAATACGTTCTGGATGCGGATATGAACCCAATTACGGTCTATGAGTACGAAGGCTTCTCCGTTGGGTTTGACGACAAAGAAACTATCGTTTTCGTAGAGGTCACCTCGGAGCATATTAATCCTGGTCTTAACGGCCTGCATCTTGGCGATTTGCGCGAGGATGCGATTACTGCTTTAGGCAAGCCAAATACGAATACGGACTTTGTGATGAATTATATTTCCAGCGGTGTCGTACTCAAACTGGACATTGATCCAAAAACAGACGAAATTCGCTCGCTCAAGCTTTTTGCCGCTGACGTATAATCCGAACCCGAAACCGAAGGGGCTGTCCCAAAAGTCCATGATGAAGTAACTTTCGGATGGTTCTACAAGGTTGATCCATGGTATATTCGATATACAAAAAGATGCCCTCCTTAAAATGGTTGCTGGATACTTCCATTTTACCAAGGAATGGCTTCTTTTTCTGTATTAAAAAAACGGACTGTCCTCTTTAGTTTATGTCGTAAGAACAAGTTGGAACTTAAGCAAAGGGTCTCGTATCTGGTGGAGGAGCGATAGCGTTTGCCTTTGAATTTGGATGGTAACCCTTAATGATTCATTTAAAAGCATCAAAATTGGGCAGCAACCGAACCAGATACGAGCCCGAACAGCCAAGAAAGTTCGGCTACGACTGTACGACATTACTTTTGGGACAGCCCTTTTTCGATATGAATGCAATTCTTTACTGCTTCAACGGTTTATACCCATAATTCGGAATGTCCGTCCAACGCTTCCGTAGTTCGTGGGCGGCTGCTTTTGGCTTTCGATCACGGGTAAACACGCCTTTTTTGTTTCCATTCACACGGCGAATATGCTGGCTGGTCGCAAAATCTGCGAAATTCCATACATGTTCGCCGACAAAGGTATCCACGCTGTCAAACACTTCATGATTGATGCGAAGAAATTCACTTTGGAACTCCTCGGTAAACAAGACCGGAATGACTTCATGGAAGCCGGCAACCGTGTCCGCACCATATTCCGTCATGATCATCGGCTTCCCAGGACAGCGCTTCACCCACGCGTCCAGCTCAGCCTTTAGCATCACTTTGGCTACTTCCAAGTCGCCGCTGTATTCATACCAGCCATAATATCGGTTAAATCCGAGCACATCAACGATGTCGGCAATTTGATCCCGTTCGATGGTTGACCCTGAAAAGGTTACAATCATCACCGGTCTCGATTGCGGATCGGATGATTTCGTTAAATCAACAAGCGGTTTGAAATATTCGTAAGCGCCGTCCTCTTCCGTTGCCGCTTCGTTGGCCACCGACCACATGACCACGCATGGATGGTTTTTATCACGGGCAATCATATCTTTAAGCACAACTTGATGATGTTCAAATGTTTTTATTCTCTTCCAAGTACTTTCTTCCTGCACCATCAAACCCGTAGGAGCATTGAAATTTAAATGCACACCGACCGCTGGCGTTTCATCAATAACGACAAATCCCTCTCTATCCGCTAGACGCATCAATTCTTCGGAATAGGGATAATGGGACGTCCGGAAGGAATTGGCCCCGATCCATTTCATTAAATTGAAATCCATCACATTCACCGCTTCTGAAAATCCGCGTCCGTGAATCGGCGAGTCCTCATGTTTCCCGAACCCTTTGAAGTAAAATGGCTTTTGATTAATCAAAAATTGTCCATCTCTCACCTCGACGGTACGAACGCCAAAAGGCTCCTCATACTCATCGACGGTTTGTCCGCTGCGTACCAGCTCGACTTTTAACGTATATAAATAAGCATTTAAAGGTTCCCATAACCGAACGTTGTCATATTCAAGGCAGCCTTTAGAACCTTCTCCAGATGCCACTTCATTCCCCGCTTCATCGATGACCGTCACGTGGAAAGCTGCATCTTCGCCAACCTTTTCAATTGAATAATTAACGAGAGCTTTGGTTCCCTCATAATCTGTTGTTATGACGATATCTTTGATATACGTCTTCGGCGTTGTATAGAGCTTGATAGGCCGCTGAAGTCCTGCATAGTTGAAAAAATCAAAGTTCGAGAGTGTAAAATAAATTGTGTAAACTCCTAAACCAAGCTAATCTAGTAATAGACATCAGGAGGCAGGAGAACACAACATGAGCATGTTTACGAAGGAACAACTTAGACAATTCATTAGTGAGAAT
>NZ_JBHSQV010000129.1:0-15833 GCF_042658665.1 Marinicrinis lubricantis | reverse complement strand
TGCTTGTTGTATTGGGCGCGATTGTCGACGGAATTGGATGGTATGATCCGCTGATTGAATTTGCCGGGGCAGGAGCATCGGTCCCGATTACAAGCTTTGGTAACGCGCTTGTCCATGGTGCGCTTCAGGAACTTAAGAGCAATGGCTGGATTGGCATCATCACCGGGATTTTCGAGGTGACCAGTGCCGGAATATCCGCAGCGATTATTTTTTCGTTTCTCGCTGCATTGTTCGTAAAACCCAAAGGATAATACGGGGCCCAATCCGAATTTCGTTGGCTAAAATACACTGTAACGGTCGGTCAGGGCGATCCCTAACCGGCCGGTTTTGATTATGAGAAACATTTACTTGTTCCAATCTGTACGGAATGTCCCCATCGATAATCTCAAAGGTTACGTTGACCAAGCTATAAAAGCCATATACTGTCAGACGCTATTTATTTCGGTTCCTATATTCTCCATCACTTCTTTGGTTCGCTCCATTAAACTCGGCTCGGTTGGAACATTTTCACTTGCCTTTCCATCCAAGATTATTGGAGATTTGTTACTTGTCGTTTTGATTCGCTGTTTAAATTGTGATTTAAGTTCGCTTTTTTCCATACTTTCTCCTTTTCATTCGCCATTTTCAGAATATGCAACTGATATTATTCCGATTTTCATATCCTTTATGCATCATAGGAGTCAGGTCCCCCAAAGGCTGTGTTTCCGCCTGCATATAGACAACCAACCCGATAAAAATGACCGGAAACCGGGCGGATGCCGTTGTCGCTTCTTCACGTCTGCCATAGACTGATGCTGTAAGTTCAAAATTCACCTACTCAAGGAGGAATGGTTTCGAATGCAGTTTACTAAACAGGCAATGCCCATGTTTACGCATGACCACGCCGCTTATGTCAGGCAAATGTACGATTGGCACATGAAAATGGCTCAGTATCACGAACAATTACGTACCTTTCATCTGGAAAGGGCGAAACAATTTCAAAAGCTCTCCGAAGAAAAAGCGAAAACGTCAGAAATATCCAGCGACACCAGCGCCGCTTAAAGGCGAACCGACATGGAGCGACGTGATGAATTGGCAGCATTCCGAATCAAAATCTGGGACCGCTATGTAACCCTTCGTTCCCAATATGGAACCCGGATGCCCTTGTCTTTCGACCAGTTCTGGTACGACTTTTTGGCCAGGCACATGATATCCGACTGTGGAGTAGAGCAAGTATATGAGGACTTCTGCAACAACTGGGAGAATCAGTGTTTGCGAAATGTTCACGATTCAAGCCACCGGTGGGAAGGAGGCCACTGAAAAAGACACGTTTTTCTGTGATGCATCGATTTTTAAGTTTGATGTTGCAGAAAAATAAGGAAAAGTCCGTTTAAAGCCGTCTCACAGGCTAAAAACGGACTTTTTGCATCGCAGAACGAAGGCGAGGGGACTTTTTTCAGTGGCCTCGCAGGAAGCCCGTGGTTTTTTCACGAACCGACTCATCATCGCAGGACTGCCAACAGCCCGGAACTGCGAGGTATGTTTTTTGTCATATCGGGAAAAATAATACTGGACTAAACGCGAAAGGGGGGGAGCCGATGCGTTGGATCGGTTGGTTTCAAAAGCAAGACAAAAGCGATACGCCAAAAGAAGCCGACACTCAACCTCCCGCAGGCAACTTGTCTCCGCAGCACGTGCAGCAATTGTTTCACGATATTCACGATGCACAGGTGCATGAGTTGGATGCGGGAGGGCGGAAAGTCAAGCTGTTTTACATCCGTTCCTTTGTGGATCAAAAACAGGTCGAAAGCGACATCGTGCTTCCCCTTTTGCACGCCCCGGACAAACAAGCAGGACAAAAGGTGATTTCCGAAGATCGGGTGGACGTAACGACGTTGCAGCAAGCCGAAGAGCTCATCCTGCAGGGAGGAATTCTTGTTTTTGATGAAACCGGGAACGTTTGCGCAATCAAAAAGCAGAATCAGCTCGGCCGCGCCATCGAGTCTTCCGAGCAGGAATCGATTGTTTACGGTCCCAAAGACAGCCTGAACGAGCGCCTTGACAAAAACTTGACCTTAATCCGTCGCCGGCTGCCCGTAGCAAGCCTAAAGTCAAAGAAATGGACCGCCGGATCGTTAAGCAAAACTTCTGTTGTGCTGCTGTACATGGAAGGTATTGTCAATCCGGAACTGGTGCGGATCGCAGATATGAAGACGAAACAAATTGATTTCGATGTGCTTCTCGATTCTTCCCATATCTCCGCTTTGATGGAGGACCACGTCAACAGCGTTTTTCCGCAATTTCAACAGACGGACCGTCCGGACGTGCTGGCCGCGGCGCTGGCCAGCGGCAAAGTGGTCTGGCTGGTGGACAACACGCCGTTTGCGCTTGTAGCGCCCATTACGTTCTTTGATCTGTTTCAGTCCCCGGAGGACTATATTCACCGATGGATGGTGGGCAGCTTCCTGCGGGGGCTTCGTTTTGTCGCGTTCGTGGCTGCACTGTTTTTGACCCCGGCTTATGTGGCGGTGACGGTTCACCATTATCAGATGGTTCCGCTGGAGATGCTGTTTGTCCTGATGCAATCCCGCAGTGAAATTCCGTATCCTCCGTTCTGGGAAGCGCTGCTCATGCTGCTGACGCTGGAGACATTAAAGGAAGCCAGTTTGCGCATGCCGACCAAATCCGGCCAGACGCTCGGTATCGTAGGCGGTATCGTCATCGGTCAAGCGGCCGTGGAAACAGGAATCGCTAGCAATGTGATGGTCATTGTGATCGCCATCTCCGCCATCGCCTCGTTTCTCGTTCCCAACTATTTGATGACGAACGCGAGCAAACTGCTCCAATTTGCCCTGCTCGTTCTGGCGGCATGGCTTGGCATGTGGGGCATCGGGTTCGGTTTGCTCTGGCTGTGCATCCACCTGCATGGGCTGACTTCGCTCGGGCAGCCGTATTTGTCCCCGCTAAGCCCGTTTTTTGCAAGCGACTGGAAAGATACGGTGTTTCGTGCTCCGCTGTCCAGGATGCGCACAAGGCCGGCTTATTTGAAGCCGCTGCAGCGGATGCGCGTTACCGGGAGGAAACCGTGATGGCTTCTCGTGTAGGTTCGGCCGGTTTGTTTTCGATTTCAGCGCCCTTCGGTTTCTTGTCCCTCGCCTTCTGGGCGAACCGGATGCAAACGTTATATTATCTTTTATATTTGCCCAGTATGCTTGCGGAGCCGGTTACGATCGGCCTCATCCTGCTGGCGGCGGGATGCTCGCACCTCAACATTTTGATGATTGCCCGCTGTTTTGCATGGAAAGAAACGCCCGGCGGTTATCTCGGCATCGTCCGCACGTTGGGAACGGCGGTGTCTTTCCTGTTTTTGCTTGCGGGGCTGTTCGCTGTTTTGATGAAAGGTATCGTGCTGATGATGGGTTATGTCGATATTGTGCACCATATTTTGTTTCCCGCCTTACATGCTACGTTGTTTGGCATCCTGCTATTGTGTGCTTGCGTATACCTGGCTCGATTGGGCATGGAGAAGACCGTTCGTTTTGCGATCGTTGCGTTTGTCGGCACGATATGGGTTACCTTCCTGTACGTGCCGTTTGCGTTTCAGCCGGCTGCCGAATACCGCCATCTGCTCCCTCTTCTTCCGGAGCACATGCCCCAAGGCATCTGGCAAGCCTTTCTTACGGTATGGGCGGCGTTCTCCGGTCCCGAATATATGCTGGCATTGCCGAAAGAGGCGGTAGACGCGAAGAAATTGAAAACGGCTCTCATTGCCGCCAATGCATTTACCGCATTCGAATACATATTCTTTTTTGTCATTTGCCTGACGTTTTACGGATCCGATTATTTGCAGCGGCAAGACTTGCCGATCGCCGATCTGATCCGGTATATTCAGCTTCCTTTCGCCGAACGGCTGGAAATGATCCTGATTCCAGCCTACGCCATTTCCTTCGTTTACGTCGTCGCCATCCTTCTATTGTATGCGGCGGGAGCAATCCAATGTCTTGCGCGTAGTCGTCTTTCAGCAGGAAGAGCGCCGCTTTGGTTGGCGTTTTTGATGATGCTTCTGCTGACATGGATGGCCGGTCGCTGGATATGGCCGGACGAATGGAAAGCCAAGGAGTGGATCACCTGGCTTTCATGGCTGGATGCCAGCACCTATACCGTTTTGCCTTTTGGCTTCTTCCTCTTGGGATGGATCACGATTCGCAGGACATGGAGGGATCGACATGCCGGCGGCTCGTCATAAACCGCTTCTTCTATTACTGGCGTTGCTTGTTCTCGGCGGTTGCTCGTTTGTCGATAAATCCAATACCATTGAGGAAATATCGCCGCTTGTATTGCTTTATCTGGATGAAGGGAACGACGGATCCGTAAAGCTGTCTACCATCATTGCCCCCCTGAAGAAAGAGAAAAAGAGCGTGATTACAACGTCCACCGATACGTTAATTGAAGGGAGATACTTGCGCAACTTGAAGTATTACCGGGAAACGAAAGAGGGGCAGATCCGAATGATTTTTTTCTCCGAAGCCATGGCTAACCGGGGGCTGATGTCTCTGCTCGATACGTTTCTGCGTGATCCCGAAATTTCCAGCCACGTATTTCTCTCTGTTGTGAGCGGCGATATGATCGGATATTTGAACAGGCAGCTGCAGAGCGGGCAGGAGGAAATCGACTTGTATCTGTACAAAATGTTTGCGCACTACGAAAAGCAAGGGCAACTGACGACACGTAACCTGCATGAATATATGGCCAAGTTGTACAGCCCTTATGCTGATCCGGTTCTTCCTTATTACGCCGTCGCGAACCATGAACTTCGATATTCCGGGACGGCGCTGTTCCGCGGGGATAAGATGGTCGGGACGATTCCGCTGTCCGATGACGTCTTTTTCCAAATGCTGCGTGAAAATAAGGGGATTCAAAAGACGGTGCCGCTAACGGAGGCGGATGTCGTGCTCGGCAGTATCAAAACCGAGCGGCAAATTCATTTTACCGATTCGTTCCGGAACGTTCATATTGACGTGATGCTTAAAGGACGGGTGGAAGAAGTCCCCGCTGGACAGAAGACGGACAGCCCACGGGAACTGCAGGAGTTCGAGCGTAAACTTGAACGGAGAATCCAGGAGAAGCTGGAGAAGATTATCGATCGAACGCAGGCGTTAAGAGTCGATCCGTTCGGGCTGGGCATGCACACGGTAGGGTGGAAGGAACGGCCATTTACCCGTGAGCAGTGGGACCAACGATGGCCGGATATGGACGTGACGATCCATGTTTCGTTGAAGTTGGAGCATACCGGGATGCTCGATTCGCATGCGGACCGGCGATGAAGACGCAGCTCGCGCGCCCTGTGTCACTCGCCAATGATCGCGTCTTCATGACATGGAACGTTTGAAGCCGCGTACAAAAGCGCTCACATTCCCCAAACAGCAAGTCCCCTGCGGATTGTGGATTTCGCATGCGCAGCGGCCAGCCTGTACCTGAGTTTTGATCCGGTCAACATACGATTCCGGCATGATCGGAAGGTGCGCAGCAATCCATAGGAATTCCCCCTTGCAGGATGTGTGAAATGAAAATTGTGCTGTTTTGGAAAGCTTTCGACGCCTCTGGAATCACAAGGTGAAGAAGAAGCTTCCAAATCTTGACGTACAGAAGCGGACATGGTACGGTCATTTTGACGGAAACAGAAATGCACTTCAAGTGCAGGGATTGTCCAGGAAACGGTATCGGGACTGGAGCAAGTCGCTTCCAGCGCAACGGGGGTGTCCGATCTTGCGCAACGAACGCAGTCCATCGCCATACAGAGCGCAGATTAATATGAGGCAAAATGCGGATAAAATCGAACGCATTGAATGTACGTTTACAGAAATCCAGACGTTAGCCGCAGATTTGGCGCGTTTCTCCGAACAAATCCGGGATGTCGTAAGCCATATTCAGGAGATTTCAAACCAGACCCATCTTCTTTCCCTGAACGCGGCGATTGAAGCGGCACGCGCCGGCGAACAGGGACGCGGTTTTGCTGTGGTTGCGGAAGAAATTCGCAAGCTTGCCGACCAGGCCGCGCGTTCCACTGCTGAAATTCATGGAACCATTGAACTCATGTTATCCGGCATCAACCATCTTGTTAATAAGGTGAGCGATAACAGCGCGGATGTACAGAACGGCGTCGGCGCGATGAAGGAGGCCGGGCAATCTTTCCGCACAATAATGACAGAAGTCAGCAATCTTAGCGCTCAAGTCGTGGAGGTTGCTGCGGCAGTAGAGCAAATGTCTGCCGGCAGCAAAGCCGTGGAAACCTCGATCCGGGAAATTACAAGGATTACGGAAGAAACCGCGTCATTCTCCGAAGAGGTGGCGGCCATGACAGAGGAGCAAACGGCGACGAGCGAGGACATGCTGCAAACCGCATTCCGGTTAAACGAAATGTCCGACTCGCTTCGTGCGTTAGTTGGAAAATTCAACGTATAATTTTCGAAGACAACGTATCCTGCGAATTCGGATAAAGGCCGGCTGTTGCCCAAAATGGGCAGCTCCGGTCTTTTCTATTCGTATGCGGGGACAGGGGGAGATGGGATCCAAGCGGAACTTTCACGATGCGGATTGCTGCTTGGCGGAATAGGATGATTCGTTTCCGGACAACTTAAATGCTGTTTGCATTAATTTGGAAAGGCGGATGCCTGCATGTCACCAACATTCAGTACAAGCGTTGAAAACCGGACTACCTCTGCCCCAAGACAACCGAATCAATGTAAAAAGTGCATCTGGGCAACTGGGATGGACTGAAACAATTTTGTTCGAAACCCGTCTGCATTAAGAAACAACCAATATAAGAGAAAGACGCCATCAACGGACAAGGTGAGATGAGTATCCATGTAGCCATTGCTTTGTGGACCGTATGGGCGGCGTGGAGATGGGGGCGGTGGACACAGTTTCCCCAGTGCTACCCTACGCTGTTGTATCTATCTTGTTTTCAATTGCTTTACGAATTTTTTTCGCACGAAAAATTTTATGTGTGGCGTCTGGAACCGGATCAACTGATCAATTATACCGGCGTTGTGATGCTGCACACCTTTTGCATTTATCCTTTGACCGCTTTTCTCTACTTGACTCGTTTTCCGGAAGTCGAATGGAGGGCTGCGGTTCACATTGCAAAATGGGTGCTGATCTATATCGGTGTAGAATGGGTTGGATATCGCCTCGGTTATATTACCTACTCCCACGGCTGGAATTGCTGGTGGTCGCTTTTCTTTGATGTACACATGTTTCTGATGCTTCGCTTTCATCATACAAAGCCGGTTTGGAGCATCCCGATGACGATACTGTCCATCTTCTTTTACTTGATCCTGTTCGGTTATCTGTAAAGAATCCATGCCCCGTGACTGGCATTTTTGCCGAGGACGCATATAATGACGTGATCCAACTTTGAGGAGTGATAAATCATGTCCGTTGCGGTTCAAACAAGTACAAAGAGTGTACCTCCCTTTTCCATTTGGGGAGTTCATGCATCGGTGGCCGGAAGACCGGTTGTGTGGGGCAAACTCGTGATGCGTGTTTTGCCGGACCAACGAATTCAAGGCACCATCCAATTTCGCGGAACACCGATTCCGATTGAAGGAAGCTGGAATGAAAGCACGCAGCAGATCGTGTTTCATTCCCCCTACGCCGCCTACTCCGGCCACTTATCCATCTATGACGATGTCCAGATTCAACTTCGGCATCTGGTCCTCACCGGACGCCTCCAGATGCTCCCCCCTTCGTTACAGGCGGGCGAATATGGAACCTGGGTAGCGACAACAGATATAAGTTTGCCGGGGTATAGCGGCTATGTCCCGCCCCAACCGTCTTCCACTTCGCTGCCGCCGGTCGGCGTATTTGTCACGTCGAATATACTGTATGGAAATTCGCGTATGTAAAAGCAGGCACATATCCGTCAATGTCCCCAAATATGACTTTGATATGTATACAATATTCGTCGCAGTCACCTGATGACGGGATCGATACTATCCGATTCTACTCTCGATAGTAAAGAGGTGAAATCATGGCTGTAATTAAGGCCAGAGAAAGCGATATTGAATTGTTGGCAAGGCTGCTGCGCGCCGAAGCGGAAGGCGAAGGAGAAAAAGGAATGCTGCTTGTCGGAGCGGTTGGAGTTAACCGAATCCGGGCCAATTGCTCGGACTTTAAAGGAATACGCACCATTCCGCAAATGGTATACCAACCTCATGCATTTGAAGCAACGATCCACGGTTATTTCTACCAAAAGGCAAGGGAACGGGAAAAACGCTTGGCGCGCCGATCCGTTAATGGAGAAAGACCGTGGCCTGCAAAATTCAGCTTGTGGTATTTCAAGCCGCCGGGAGACTGCCCTCCTCAATGGTACAATCAGCCGTTCGTAGCACGTTACAAGAGTCACTGCTTTTACCAACCAACGGGTGAAGAATGCCAGAATGTGTATAACATTTATTAAGGAGCGCATCTTTTTTTCTACGACTGACTCTCTATCTAATCCTGTTCGGTTATCGGTAGAGAAAACATGCCCCCGCGACTGGCATTATTGCCGAGGACGCCTATAATGGCGTGATCCAACTTTGATTGATGATCATGTCCGTTGCGGTTCAAACCAGTACAAAGAGTGTACCTCCCTTTTTCCATATGGGAAGTCCATGCATCAGCGGCCGTTAGACCGGTTGTGTGGGCCAAACTCGTGATGCGTGTTTTGCCGGACCAACCAATTCAGGGCACCATTTAATTTTCGCGGAACGCTGATTACGTTGAATATACTGTATGGAATTTCGCGTAAAAAGCAGGCACATATCCGTCATTATCGGAAATTCGGATCTTGACGGATAAAACATGATCGGTGCCGGGTCCTGAGCAGGGTATGGGAATGGAATCGCTATTGCAACGTCTTGTCAACAGAAAAGCAAATGTTGGGTATCCAGGTAACGGAAAGGGGTGGCATCGGTGGACGAAAGTCAGATTCATCATGCAATCGAACAAGCCTATCAATTGATTGTTGAAGCACACCGCAACATGATTGACATTTGGCGCACTCACGTACTGTTTACGCAGCGATGGTGGTTGGGAGTAGGTTTATCGATATGCCCCTGGTTATTGTGGATCGGATTTCGGGACAAGAGAGCGACGGGACAATTTCTCCTATCCGGGTTTACGATCATTATCGTGTCGTCGTGGCTGGATCAGCTAGGGATTGCCATGGGACTCTGGCATTATCACTGGGAAGTCATACCGTTTATGCCGGCGAATTTTCCATGGAACTTTTCACTTCTTCCCGTCACGGTAATGTTTTTAAACCAGTACAAGCCGGAAATAAACCCGTTTTTTAAAGCATTGCTATTTGGGGCATTTACCTCTTTTGTGGCCGAGCCGATCTCAATAATAGCCGATTTATACCACCCCGTTCACTGGGAAAATGTCTATTCGCTTCCGATCTATGCCGGGCTGTACCTGTTGGCTTCAAGCATTGCCAAGCGGGGCATTGATTGCAGGGATTCATCTTCGGCAAATAAGAATAAATAAAGGCTTAAACAGTGAGTCCACAGGACGAAAAGGAGCCGATGTAGAGCTCTATAATCCAAATGGATATGCCGACTCAGCTTCGCCATAATGATATAAATAGAAAGATTGAACTTTTGGGAATACGCAAGGTGTTCAAGCATAGAATTTACTGATGATATTCTCTAACGGACCTAGGTGAAATATGAAGAAAAAAACAAAGATGATAGTTCAAGTAGCCGCTACATACACGGGAACCGTGGTGGGAGCCGGATTTGCTTCAGGACAGTCGATCATGCAGTTTTTCACGGCATACGGAGCCTATGGAGGATTAAGCATTGTAGGCAGCACATTTTTTTTTGTATGGCTCGGCACTAAAATGATGGTTTTAGCTCACCGGATCAACGCATTTTCATATCAGGAGTTTAATGTGTATTTATTTGGTAAGATTTTCGGAAAAGTCGCAAATGCGTTGACCTTTATGATCCTATTTGGGGTGACGGCCGTGATGCTTTCCGGCACCGGCACCATTTTTGAAGAACAACTACATTTACCCTATCAACTGGGAATAATCATCAGCATCGGTTTATGCTATCTGGTGATGACAAAGGAAATAAGCGGGATTATGGCTGTTAACTCGTTAGTTGTTCCGATGATGCTTTTTTTCACAATTCTTCTTGCCGTAAAGGTTGTCCGTGTAGACAATGTTTTTGGGTCAGTCGTTTGGCAGGACCAACAACTGTACAATTGGAAGTGGCTTGCAAGTCCGTTTGTGTATGCAGGATTGAATTTTGCTTTTATTCAAGCCGTTATGGTTCCTCTCGGAAGTGAGGTGGACGACGAAAGCGCGTTAAGGTGGGGAGGATTTTGGGGAGGTGCAGGTCTTGGTTTTATGCTTCTCGCCAGTCATTTAGCGATGAGTTCCCGGATGCCCGAGATTCTCCAATTTGATATTCCGATGGCCGAGTTGATTCGAGATTTCGGGTGGTATGTTCATGTATGGTTTTTGCTCGTGATCTACGGAGAAATATTCACTACGTTGGTCGGTAATGTGTTCGGAATTACCCGACAAATCCACAGTTTATATAATATTCCTAAAAATGTTATAGTTCTGGCCGTTTTATTTGCTAGTTTTTTGATCAGTCAAGCAGGATTCACCTCTTTACTAACTTACCTTTATCCGTTATTTGGGTACATGGGTGTAATACTACTTGTTTTTTTAGCAGGTAAGCGGATGCCGGAGAATTAGCCGGGTAGCGCAAATCATCAAAATTAAGCATAAGGAACGATATAAATCCCTTCGTTTTCCTTCCATTCGGCATACAATACATGTTGCACTTTATCTATTCCGAAAGATAGAATTTGCCCTTCCAACCATTGTTGGTCCAAACCTATGGCTTTCAAATTGTCCCAAATGATTTCTCCGTCCGTGATTAAACTGGTTGGCAGATGAACTTGTTTTGGCGGAAGATTTAAATCACGACGTGTTACATGACCGTAATCTGCTTTTTTTAGAACGCTAATACTTCCGTTTGGTTCTAATATGGCATATTCTACTTCGCGTACCGAGAAGACATTGGATTGACGCAACATATACAATAAATCATGAATATTGATCCTGTTCTTTTTTAATTCTTTTCGGATGATCCTTCCGTTTCGAATGACGATAGAGGGGCTTCCATCGATCCAACTTCTTATTTTCAAAGACTTCTGACCCGCCGTTTTAATGGCTAACATAAACGATCCCCACAAAAATAAAGAATACAACATGGGGTAGACGGTAGTTTGACCGTCATATAGAGCACTCCCAACCACCTCGCCTAAAAAAATAGCGGAAATGAAGTCAAACGGTGTGACTTGACTAAATTGGGTTTTCCCTAACATTTTTGTAATGATGAACAAGCCTACAAAACCCAGCAACAGTTCAATCGTTAATGGGAGAAACACAGTTTCATTTCCCCTTTCATTAAATCATGGGTGCAAGTAAACGCGCTGTTTGATCGAGAATACGCTGCAACTGCGTGCGCCGAAGAAGGTCTTCCATCCGCAAGGGAATAGAATCCGCAAGATCGCGTTCGAATTGCTCGGCCAGTTCCCGTGCTATTTCAGAACTGTACACAACTTCGCACACTTCATAATTCAAACGGTAACTTCGTAAATCAAAATTAGAGGAGCCTACCTCGGCAATTTCCCCGTCAATAATCATTAGCTTCGCATGCAATACACCTTTGTTGTACAGGTAGATATGAACCCCGGCTTCCAGAAGTTCTCCGAAGTAGGTTCGGCTTGCAGCTCCAACAATGATCGGTACCACGTGGCGGGGAACTAGCAAGCGCACCCGGACACTGCGAGCGACAGCTGCCTTTATCGCCATGACGATATCTGCATCGGGCACAAAGTAAGGGTTTGTGATATCAATGCTTTGAATCGCATGGGATAAGCAAGTAAAATATACTTCCCGGATGATGGGGGTCGGAACGCCAGGATTCCCTTCAAACGTTTGTATGTATGCGTTCTGAACACTTTTTGTACCAGAGAGGGTGTCGACGTTCGTTTCATTCAAGGCAATGGGTTCGTCACTCCACTCTGTCAACCAGCTGGGTGAGGGGGGGGTGTTCCCGGGTCGATTTTCGGGCTTTAACCTTTGATTTCGTACCAGCACAGGCGTTCCTGTATCTTCCGGTTGAATGTTTCTGCCTGCCCAAGTTGTTTCCGGCGCCGCAATGTTCCAGTGGGCATCGAAGACAGCCTGCAGATCATTTGCAGGTTTACCCGTTATTCGTATATGGGTATCACGCCAAAAGCCGACATTTGGCTTTAATCCGGTATATTCATCCCCGACATTGATGCCTCCAGTAAAAGCTTCCTCTCCATCAATAACAACAATCTTACAGTGGTTTCGGTAACTCCAATAAGACATCACCCAAGGGAAGCGAAGAGGGAAAGAAGATCGGCACTCAATTCCAGCCTGCATCATCCGGCTGATTTGTGACTTTGGAAATTTGCGACTACCCCAGCCGTCTCTCACAAAACGCACGCGCACACCGGCCGATGCTCGCTCAATCAGGAGATCTGTCATGCATCTGCCCACCTGATCATCCCGGTAAATGTAATATTCCAGGTCAATCGATTTCTGCGCTTTTTTTATCGAATCCATCAGTGTTTGATAAGTTTCAATGCCATTCGTCAGTATCTGGACTTTACCCGTTCGAAGGCCATTTACGGCTAAATGCCGTAAAGAACGAGCAATAAGCAAGGATGAATAACGAAAAGAGTCCGGTAACGCTTCGGAATCATTTTGCGTAGAAGTCAATCTTTTTTGACGAAGAGGTATGGGGTTCGTCATACAGAGATAAAATAAAAAGCCGATCAATGGAAAAACGAGGCAAATGACCAATCCAATCAAAGCCTTGGCCGGCCTCCGTACTTCGCGAATCGCGACAATTAACATAAACAGTGAGTTGATTATATATAACCCAAGAATCCATACCATCAGTAAATTCTCCTTATTTTTGCATATTATCAAGTAATATGTGCAATTGTCGGGAGGATATTCCCGATGTTCAAAATGATCGGTTAGCTCGAACAAGAACTTTGGATCGACGTTGAAAGGGTAAGATGAGGCGACAGACTCAAGAGCGCAGGAGAACGCTTACTGAAAAGAAGAATGGATAAAAGACATCCAACCCTACACCATGTCGGGTTGGAATGTCTTATTACATCGGCTCACAGGCGGGACAAACAAGCCATGCATGTAGAGAGCATGGCTTGTCTGATTTTTGTTAAAACCCCTTGTATTGAGGTTCTTCCTTTTCTAGCTGTTGTACGCGGCTTTCTACTTGCTGCACGATTTGTTGGGTTTGTTTGGCCGCATTTGTAAAGATCGATTTCGCTTCTTGATTCTGTGTTTCCAAAGCAAATTGTTCCAGACTTGCTTGAGCGCTTTTTAACGACGCCACGCACGTTTTGACTTGAGATGCAACTGTCACGAAGACTCACCTCCTTTTTTCCTGAGTACAGGCAGGAATTGATTTCAAGGGTAAAGGAAAGGTGCTGCATGCTCCCCATACCGAAATTAATGTCTCCGTCTCGCATCCAAAGCATACGTTAGAAAATTTTCACATGGGAATGCATGAAAATGATGGAATATGGACATCTTTACATTTGTCGATGAATGCGAATGGAAGGGAGTGGTAACGCTGTGCCGGATTGGATAGAAATTGCTTTGCGCACGTTATTGGCTATGGGAGTTCTTTTTGTGCTGACGAAGATGTTGGGTAAACGACAAGTATCCCAGCTCTCTTTGTTTGAATACATTACCGGAATCACGATCGGCAGCCTTGCGGCTTACGTTTCGTTGGATCTGGAATCTACCTGGTATTTAGGCCTGGTTTCGATGGCTGTTTGGGTAGGTGTTTCTTTAGGGATTGAATACTTACAGCTGAAAAGTAAAACGGCAAGAGACATCATCGACAGCAAAGCAACAGTGCTCATTAAGGACGGCAAGATTATGGAAGATAACCTAAAAAAAGAAAGGCTCACCACAGATGAACTGATGGAACAGCTTCGAAAAAAAAATGTGTTCAAAGCTGCCGATGTCGAATTCGCTATCATGGAGCCAAGCGGTGACGTTAGCGTTCTTTTAACCAAGGAAAATCAACCGTTAACGCCTAAACACCTGGGAATAAATGTCGGGCCAGAACAAGAACCTCAATCGGTCATTATGGATGGGAAAATAATGGACGAACCGCTTGCCACGATAGGTCTAAACAGGAAATGGCTGGATACGGAACTGGAGAAATTAGGTGTTTCGATTGATAACGTATTTCTTGGACAGGTGGATTCCTATGGCCAGCTATACGTTGATTTATTTGATGATCAGATCAAAGTACCGGAACCCCAGAAAAAAGCCGCGTTGCTTGCAACATTGAAAAAGTGTGAAGCGGATCTCGAAATGTTTGGCTTATCTACAAAAGACAAAAATACGAAGCGGATGTACGAGCAGTGTTCAAAATCGTTAGAAAAAATGATTGATGAAGTGAAACCGTTGCTGATCCGATAGTCATGCGAAAGGTTAGCGTTTGTTGACAATCAAGGAGGATGTTCATGGCCGACAATATAAAGAAAAATATGACGCCGGTACAACAGGAATATAAAGAACTCGCTAAAAGCGTCGAACCTCCGAGGCCCATACTGAAAAACTTTATTCGTGCGTTTATAGCCGGCGGAACGATTTGTTTCGTTGGACAGGCTATCCAGGAAATGTTCGTGCATTGGGGCGGCTTTGATGAGAAAAAAGCGGGAGACCCTACGGTGGCGGTTCTGATACTTGTTTCCGTCATTCTCACCAGCGTGGGAGTGTATGATAAATTTGCCCAATGGGCTGGTGCAGGTTCTGCAGTACCTGTGACAGGTTTTGCAAATTCGATGGCATCCGCTGCGATTGAACATCAAAGTGAGGGGATGGTGCTCGGTGTCGGCGGTAAAATGTTTAAACTGGCCGGGCCGGTTATCGTATTCGGAACAGTCGCTGCCTTTGTCGTAGGGATTGTACATTTGCTGATAAAAGGCGGGGGAGGCTCCTAATATGTTAAAAGGACACCAGAGTTGGCTATTTGAGAACAAACCGTTGATCCGGTCAACAGCAACCGTTGTGGGTCCTTTCGAAGGAAGAGGCCCGTTGTCCAAGGATTTTGACATTGTCCATGGAGAATCCATGTTGGGGCAAAAGAGCTGGGAGAAAGCGGAAAAAACATTAATGGAAGAAGCGGCAAAACTGGCCATTGAAAATGCGGGATTGACAAAGGAACAAGTACAGTTTTATATCGGCGGGGATTTGATGAACCAAATCATTAGCAGCAGCTTTGCCGCGCGAACGCTGACGATCCCTTACATCGGTGTGTTTGGCGCTTGCTCGACATCCATGGAAAGTCTCGCATTGGCGGCTAACCTGGTGAATTCCGGTTCGGCCCAATATGTGTTGGCGGGGACATGCAGCCATGATTCCAGCGTGGAGAAACAGTTCCGCTATCCGACCGAGTACGGCTCGCAAAAACCGCCAACTGCCCAATATACGGTAACAGGGGCAGGGGCAGCCATCGTTTCTTCGGAAGGCGACGGACCTGTTGTTACTTCTGCCACCATTGGCCGGGTCATCGACATGGGGGTTAAAGACCCGTTCAATATGGGCGCGGCAATGGCTCCTGCAGCGGTTGATACCATTGAGGCGCATGTTCGAGATTTGGGAATTGAACCGGGTTATTACGATTTGATCGTTACCGGCGATCTTGCGAAAGTCGGATATGAAATCGCCTGTAAATTGTTTAAGAAACATAACTTTCCCA
>NZ_JBHSQV010000128.1:0-15408 GCF_042658665.1 Marinicrinis lubricantis | reverse complement strand
TATACCTTGTAGACGAAATTCGTTCTACCGGGCATCCTGTTGCCTTCTTTAGACTCAAGTGTTCTTGGCCCCCGCTTTGTTCCAGCGACAACGGTAATACGAGGAAATACGGCTTTCACAGAAAAAAGAGCTGCCGTGGTATAATCCTCGGCGGCTCGTTCTTCCTTAAAACTTAAAGACATCGATCGTTCTCTGCAGCTTGGAAACCATGGTAGACATTTTCTCCGATTGAGCAACCATGTCCTCGACAGCGGATATTTGTTCTCGAATCGATGCGGATACCTGTTCCGTACCAGCTGCCGATTGCTCTGTGATGGCGGAGATGTTCTCCATCGAGGCGGAGATCTGTTTTGCGCTCTGCAGCATGTTTTCGCTTTCTAAGGTGAACAGCTCAATTTGTTCAGAGATAAATTTGACGCTGTGGACGATATCAGCAAATACATTTTCGGTTTCGGAGATTAGGCGGTTTTGCTCCTGCACGACTTCCTCGTTGACACGAATGTTGTATGTGGCCTGCTGAATGCCCTGCTCAATGCTCTTGACGAGGCTGAATACTTCTTTCGTAGAGGAGGAGGATTCTTCAGCCAAATTACGAACCTCTTGGGCGACGACGGCGAAGCCTTTCCCGTGTTCTCCTGCTCTAGCGGCCTCGATCGAGGCATTTAGCGACAATAGATTGGTTTGTTCTGCCATTTCGGAAATGCTCTGCGTAATTTTGGAAATCCCTTTTGCCTGAGCTGCCAGCTCTTCTATGGCTTTAGATACGTTGTTGGAGGCAGCGACATTTCGTTTTACACCAGCGCTTTGGGTTTCCACTGCATTCCGTCCGATTTCAACCAATTCGAGCATTTGCCCGGAGTGGGTGTGCATTTCTCTTGTAGATTGAGCATAGCTGTTCACTTTATTCTCAATATCCTTGACCGATGTAGAAATGTGAGAAACATCCTCTGAAATTTTACCCGCGCCGACTGCAAGTTCATCGGTCGCATGCGTGACTTGATCAATGACTTCCTTCATGCCCGAGTTTTTCTGATAAATGTCTGTACTTGTATCCGAGACGTGCTTCGTTAAAGAGCGGGTATCGTTCAAAATGGTTTTCAGCTTGTCGGTCATCTTGTTGAAGGAATCTGCCAGCTCGCCGAGACTATCGTTCGACTGGATATCCACTTTGCTCGTAAAGTCTCCTTTGGCGATACTTAGAGCGATGACGGACATTTCATGAATCGGTCCAGTCAGCCATTTTTCCAGCATGCCGGCAAGAGGATAGACCGCGATCAGCATCACAGCGATGATTATAATACCGATCAGTGAGTTGGAACTTAAAGCGGTTACAAAAATAAGCATGATCACAGCAAAAAGTCCCACGATTCCGTAACAGCCCAGCAGCAGTTTTTGCCTAAAGGAAAGCTTGTTCATCCATTCCATAGCATCGAACTCCTCTTATGTATTCAGTGACACAGTCGCATGCGTCTGTCCATCGGTTCTCATGAGGCAAAGGCAGGTGCCATGCGTCTATTGTCATGGTTAAGATGTCATCATTATACCATTATTGGTAAAATTGGTCTATGAAAGACTGTTTCCATCATTATTTGTCGAAAAGGATGTGTGAAAAAGATGAAAATAGCTCGAATTCATCATGTCAGTCTCATTGTTACGGATTTGGAAAGAGCCGTCAGGTTTTATGAGGAAGTTCTGGGCTTGCAGCAAATGCAGAGACCGGATTTAGGTTTTCCGGGGGTGTGGTTCTCTATAGGAGCTACCGGGCAGCAGCTGCATTTGCTGGTACATCAGGGGGAAACCGGACGCAGCGGCGGAATCGATACGAGGGACGGGCATTTTGCGTTAAGTATAGACGATTTTGATGAAGCGGTTCGGTGGCTTGACAGCAAAGGGATTGCCTACGAAGCAAGGAGAGAGAGCAAGGCTGGATTCCCGCAAATATTTATTCTCGATCCAGATCACAACATCATTGAACTGAACATCACCTCCTAATGACCCATAAAATTTGTAAAATTATGTTGATGGAGGAATGTTTTCGGAGTATAATGAGTCACAAGACCTATAATTCATTGGGTTGATTTTACAATTGGAGAATAGATGTCGAAGGAGGTGGATTGATGTCATCGATGGTTTCCTTGGCTAGACAAGTGGATTTGGTATTTAAGCAAATTTCCAAAGAACTCGTTCATTTATCTTCAGGACTTATTTTTATTCATATTCGTAATAATGAGATAGGCAAGTTCGGAGTTAGACATGACCCGATCGAAACGATCAATGGAGATTTGAACGATAGTGGAAAAGGCTTATCGGCTGAGCAGATTCGGGCATTTCGCAATATGGCGATCGAATCGCTGAAGCATAAGCATTGGACACACGGAGAAATTCAATATGAATTTGCGCTTCGTAAAAATTTGCTGACAACCAGCGTTGTTTTCGAATCCAATTACAACATGGCCAACCTGCTTTCTCAGTAACAGGAAATCGAAATGAGCTGTTTCTAGTGAACATTCATTAGGAGCAGCTTTTTTAAATTTGAAAATGAATGATGTGAGATAGATAGATTATTTCATGCAGGATGAAGATGGGATGATGTACTTCAGGCATGAATTCGGGGATCGTGGTTAGGTGGATCTTGAAGTGGAAGCATACAGGTAAGGAAGCAGCCCAAGAGAGGGCTGCTCCTTTTTAGTAATAGGTCAGTAAACGTCAAGAACGTGCTTCAGGTTAATCATTTGACAAGGCTGAGATGTTTAACTGGATTGCGTAATAGGATTAGCAGAAGACCAAATACCTGATCCGCCGCAGGATTGACGAATGACCAACTCTGGTTCAACCATAATACGTTTGACATCCATTTGTTTATTCATCAGATCGAACAGCATCAATGCAGCAAGCCGTCCGATTTTTTGCTTATCCTGCTTCACGGTTGTCAGCGGAGGATCTGTATAACGGCATGCATCAATATCATCGCAGCCGATTACCGCAACATCCTGCGGCACACGATAGCCTTTCTCCTTTAATGCACGAATTGCTCCGAAAGCGAGCAAGTCGGTGACAGCGAAAATAGCTTGCGGGAGCTGATCCGTTCGGTCCGTTAATTGTTTAACTGCTTGATAACCGTCTTCTTCACGAAAGTCCTGACTGTAAACAAACCAGTCCTTACGGTAAGCGAGACCGAAGTTTTGCAAGGAATTGATAAAGGCCTTCTCGCGTGTGCTTGTGACCTCGGAATAACGATCAATCCCTAGAAAACCAATATCACGGTATCCGTTCAAATAAAAATGCTCGACGACTTTAGATGAAATTTTCTCATTATCCGACATAATGAATGCGGAGTTCTTTTCGCTCAGCTTGATGTCGACCCCGACACAAGGGATCTCGCTTTGGTCTAAGTCGTAGACGCTGGACTCTACTTCGTCACCGGCGATAATAATGCAGCCGTCGACTTGGAAATGTCTGCAGCGGGCTAAGTAATCCTCGCCGCCGTCAAGAAATTTTTCGTTGGAGAAAAACAGCAAATCGTATCCGAGCAAACCTATCTGTTTTTTGAAAGCATTGATGACATCGACGAAAAAAGGATGTGTAAAATCTACGTTTAATTTGCCGGCAAATACGACGCCTACCATTTTTGATTTTCGAAAAGTAGTTGATTTCGTGTTCAAACTTGGACGATAACCGATTTCCTCCATAATTCGAAGAACCTTTGTGCGGGTCTCTTCACTAATATCCGGGTAGTTATTTATGATTTTTGAAACCGTAGATACGGAGACACCAGACATTTTGGCAATGGTTTTTATATTCATCATTATTGCCCCTCCATTCATGCGGTTTGGATGAACGAAAATTTTCGAATAATAATATGTTCTTTATCATAACCTTTCGTTTGCAGAATCGTCAACGAATTACCTTAAGTCATGAAGCACAGGCTTCATTATACATTGCAAGAAAGACATCATAGAAAAGTATCAAACGGGAATATTTTCGTTTATTTTCGTAATTTTACGAAAATCATTCTTTACAATTTTCGAAAAAACCATGATAATTCATTTTGAAAGGGTTTCCATTCCTATAGGAGGATAGAGAAGGGATAATCACGCGAATCATTGAATAACCCCGCAGGGAGACCATGAGATGCAGAAGAAGGAAATTTCAGAAAGTATGATCCGTTTCCTCTTCTAGGACTAAAAAATTTTCGTAATCTGCTTGAAGCGAAAAAATATTAAAGCGAAAAAGTTCGGAGCTAGCAAATATCGAATCAGATACGCCTCTAAGTTCTACTGCTCCGACAATCGTGTATCAGGTGATATAAGCGAAGGATCATCGTCATAAGGATCTTCTTTCAATGGTGGATTGCACTTTCCATTGATAGCGTTTACATATTGTGAGAAATATAAGAAACCGTTCTTTAATCATTTTGCTTGGCATGATTGCTAAGAGTCGTGTGAACAGGACTTATTAGGGAGGTGATGACATTCCTATTGATAAAATCGAACAATTGCGAGAGGAGATTGGCTTGAAACATACGGAGATCCTCTCTGGCTGAACACACCAACGTACAATCTAGTGTGCAGATTAAGTTTGCAGAATCCTTGAGTTCGTTCCTTGGTCACCAAGTTTTGGTTGTTCACAAAAGCGATTGCAGCTAGATCTCAATATTTTAAAATCTACAAAATGTAAGTTGAATACAAATTCGGGAGGACAAGTCGAATGAAAAGGGCATGTTCAATCATTGTGATTTTAGCCATGATTTTAGTTTATGCGATTCCTTTTGCATCGGCAGACAATGCACCCTTAGAACCGGAAGCGCCATTTAGCGATGTAACAAACCATTGGGCGAAAGATGAAATAGATCACTGGACGAAACGCGGCGTTATCAGCGGTCTTCCGGACGGTACGTTCAAACCGGATCAACAGATTTCGCGCGCTGAATTCATCATGTTAATCAATCGCGTGTTTGGTTTTAATGAAAAAGCTGATGTGCAATTTAGCGACGTAAGTGAAGGAAAGTGGTATTCCGCTGCAATTAAAAGTGCAGCAGCCGCCGGGTATGTACAAGGCTACCCAGATGGTACGTTCAAACCGGATCAAGCGGTTACTCGCCAAGAAGCAGCATATATTTTGGCAACGTTGTTCAAGCTTGAGCCTGAAGGGGATTTGTCTGTATTTAAAGACGGTGCCCAGACGGCCGGTTTCGCTGAACAGGCATTGGCAAGCATGGCTGCAAATGGGTTTATCAGCGGATATGCAGACGGAACCGTTCAGCCTTCGAAGGGCATGACCAGATCGAAATTCGTTTCCGTGCTGGATCGTATGGTTGGAGGGTTCAATGAAGCCGCTTCCCTGGTTACGAGTCATGCGGTCATCAGTAAATCAGATGTAGAGCTAAAAGCATCACACATTCAAGGAAATGTATACATATCTGCAGGTGTTGGCGAAGGGAATGCAGTGCTGAACGGGATCCAAGTGGATGGAACGGTATATGTCAATGCCGGCGGCTCGAATAGTATTCATATGATCGACTCGACACTAAATCATATTGTGGTGAATAAGAAGGGCGGCAAGGTAAGAGTTGTACTAGATGGGAGAACAAGTGCTAAAACCATCACGGTTGAATCGACTGCTGATCTAGAAATTGCTGAAGATGTCGTTGTGGATGCACTGACGATTGAACAAATGGCCGAGAACACCTCTATTCAGGTTAAAGGTCAAATTGGCCTTCTTGACAATCGGGCAGAAGGTGTGAAGGTGAATGGTCAAACGATTCAGGCAGGAAGTGACTATGCCGTAGAAAACGGTCAGATCTCACAAGACGGCACTTCTATTCCCGGAATTCCTGCTGGCGGCGGAACCGGCGGCAGCGGCGGTGGAAGCGATAACGGCGGGGATAATTCGGATGTTCCTGAACAAGTCGGAGACTGGAGTTTAGTATGGAACGATGAATTTAATGGAAGCGAAATCGACCGCACCAAGTGGACCTTTGATCTGACGAACGGCATCGAAAATCCAGGCTGGGGAAATAACGAGCTGGAGTACTATACGGATCGTCCGGAGAATGCCAAGGTGCAGGATGGGGAGTTAGTGATCACCGCTCTGCAGGAAGATTATGAGGGCTTCGGATATACTTCTGCACGGATGAAGACAAAAGGATTGGCGAGCTGGACTTACGGTAGGTTCGAAGCTCGCGCGAAATTCCCTGAAGGCAGAGGATTGTGGCCTGCGATCTGGATGCTGCCGGAGAATAACGAATACGGTGTGTGGGCCGCCTCCGGTGAAATCGACATTGTTGAGGGATGGGGCAGCAGACCCAACGAAATAGTGGGAACGATTCATTCCGGTGAGACCTGGCCCAAGAACAACTACACCGGCAAAACGATTCAGATTGATCCGCCAGCGACCGCTTGGCATACCTATGCATTGGAATGGGAGCCAGGAGAGCTGCGCTGGTACATCGACGGACAATTATTTCATACGGAAAACAATTGGTACAGCAAAGGCTTAAATCAGCCTTTGAACTATGCTTATCCCGCGCCATTTGACAAAGCATTCCATTTGCTTGTGAATTTAGCCGTCGGCGGCAATTTTGACGGGGATCCGGATGAATCGACGGTATTTCCTGCAGAATTGAGAGTTGACTATATTCGCGTGTATGAACTGACAGGCAGACCTTATCGCGAACCGGTGAAACCCGAGGTACCGAAGGAGCCGATTCCAGCTGATGCAAGGCAGCCGCTGGCGGACGGCAACCTGGTCTACAACCCTCAATTCGATCAGACGGTTGAAGGGGAAACGGGCATTGAAGGGGTTCCGAATACCAGCTACTGGAATTTGCTGCATGTGGCTGATTTTGGCGGAGATGCATACGTGACGATTGATGCGATGGCCGGTCGCAATTATGCGAAAGTGAATATTACACAGCCAGGCAATCAGACGTATTCGGTGCAGTTAGTTCAGCATGTTCCGATCGTGAAAGGGCGCTGGTATGAACTCAACTTCGATGCCAAAACCGATACGTCCCGAACGATACAGGTGAAAGTTGGCGCAGACGCGGATCGCGGTTACGAAACGTATGCCACGAGCGACCCTTATAAGCTGACCCATGAAGTGCAAAACTACAAGCTCTTGTTCCAAATGAGCCAAGAGACGAACCTGAATACAAGATTGGAGTTTAATCTGGGTTTGAATGCAAGTCCCGTATGGATCGGCAATGTCCAGCTGAAGGAGGTAGAAGAACCGAGTGTAGATGTCAATGCGGCACACAGCCCTGCGGGAGACGGCAACCATGTATATAATGGAACCTTTGATCAAGGGGAGATGGATCGCCTTACATATTGGCAGCTGAATACAGCAGGTGCATCGGCAGCATCGATGAGTGTAGACGAAGCAGCACGTGAATTAAAGGTTCATGTGGAAAATGGCGGCGCCTCGATACAGGATACGACGGTGTTCCAGAACGGCATTCAGCTTCTGCAAGGTCAAACGTATAAGCTCTCGTTTCAAGCGAGGGCCGATCAGCCAAGAGAAATCGGTATGGAGCTAAGAGACCAGAATGGAACTGCATCTTTCTTTAACGCCGTGAAGACGATCGGAGCATCAATGAATACGTATGAATTCCAATTTACAATGCCATCGCCGAATCAAGATTTATCACAGCTTGCATTCTACGTCGGAGGAAACGGAGGCGATGTATATCTTGACAACGTGCAGCTGATTCGCACGAGCTCTTATGTAGATCCGAATATCGAGTGGTTCCCACTCAAGAACGGCAGATTTGATGACGGAATGCAGTCTTGGCAGTTTGTGCTTCCAGAAGGTGGTGCGGGTTCAGCGAACGTGAACGAAAACGGAGAGCTGGCGATCCAAGTCGACGCACCTGGCAGCCAGCCATACAGCGTACTCCTGTTCCAGGATGCTCTAGATCTCTACAAGGGGGCAAAATATAGACTGTCGTTCGAAGCACGATCCACGATCGATCGTGAGATTGAAGTAACGATAGAGGATGCGTCATATACACGATATTTTGATCAGAATGTCGTTCTAACCTCTGAAATGCAAAAGTATACCTTCGAAATGGAGATGCCCGGTGACATTTCCAGCTCGCTGAAATTTTCACTGGGACAATTGCCTGGTGCGCAAGCAAACCATCAGATCATTGTAGACAACATCGTGCTGGAAGTGCAAGGTGCGAGAGATGCCGCGTCCATGCTTCAGAACGGATCGTTCGAGCAGGGGATGAATGGCTGGGTATCACATGTGGCGGATTATGCGGGCGCCGTGGGCACGGTCACCGCAGAGAACGGACAGATGAAAGCTCACATCGGCTATGAAGGGCAGGAATTTTGGCATGCGCATGTGAAGCAGGAAGGACTGCAGCTGAAAGGTGGCAAAAGATATTTGCTCACGTTCGACGCAGCATCAACGGCACCAAGAAGCATAGTAGCGAAGGTGGAAAATACGGCGAACAACGCACCTGTTGGAAACGGCGCAGAAAAAGCTTTCGGGATTAACCAAGAGCTGAGCACTTATGAGATGGTGCTGTCTGTGACAGACGATGTGTACGCTAACGTGGTATTCGGCTTCGGCGGAGGAATCGACAGTCAGCCGCAGGTGGGTGAAGCGCACACCATTACGCTAGATCAAGTGAACTTCATTGAACTGGAGGACGCTGCGCCAGCGCCTTCTGCCCAGCCACTTATGAATGGGGCATTCGATACGGATTTGAACGGCTGGAAAGAGTATAAAGGTGACGGATCGAATGCGCAATTTTCGGTGGAAAACGGGGAATTGAAGGCCGATTTTACCGGATATGACGGTTGGTTTTTATGGTCGACACAATGCTTCCAGGAAAACGTTCAAATCGAGCCAGGCAAAGCATACCGCATTTCGTTCGATATGCGTTCAACGGCTGATAAACCGATTATGGTTAAAATCGAGAATGGCAGCGCAGTGAACTTGGAGCAGACGGTAACATTGAACGAATCGACACAGCATTTTGAATTTGAATTTACCGGAGCAGGAGATGACGATGCAGCAACGTTATTCTTCTTTATGGGCAGCAATAATGTTGCAGGAGAGAATTTTGTTCCACATACAGTCTATTTAGATAATGTCGTACTGGAAGAGGTTCAACCGTAACATGTTGGCATAAAAAATGCTGTGTCTAGTGGATTCCTAGACACAGCATTTTTTTCGGATTCGCCATAAATATGGCTTTCAATTTCACACTTTAAAAAGAGGTAATTACTTCAACCACTCGTTCACCTTATCTTCGTTGGCTTCAACCCAGTTTGCTGCTGCATCTTCTGGAGTCGCACCGTCAAAGATTTCGATCATGACCGCTTCCATATCGGCAGGAGTCCATTCGAACTGATCCAGCACTTTGTAAGCTTGCGGCAAGTCTTCTTCCAGACCTTTGCGCACAACGGTATGGATTTGCTCAGCACCGCCGTAAACACCTTTTGGATCCTCTAAATATTTCAGATCGAATTTAGCGAATTTCCAGTGAGGAGTCCAACCCGTTACAATAATGGGCTCTTCGTCATTGTATGCACTTTCCAGTTCCTTCGCCATGGCAGCAGAGGAGCTTTCAAGCAGTGTCCAATCTTCCAAACCATATTCTGTCAGAGCGGTTTCTGTCGCCATCATAATACCTGCGCCTGGCTCAATCCCTGTAATGGTGTAGTCTACTTGTTCCCCGACTTCACTATTAAGCAAATCTTCGATCGATGTAATATCCATATAGGTTGGTACGACTAATCCGGTTTTCGTTCCGTCTAAATTCGGACCAAGATCGACGACATCGTCTTTATATTCATCCAGATAGCTTTGGTGCGTAGAAGGGAGCCAGCCGGCAACCATCGCATCCGCACTGCCGTTGGCGATACCGGACCACATTGGACCCGCATCGACCTGCATCAGCTCAACGTCCATATCCAGTTTTGTTTCCAGAACGGTTTTAATGACATTCGTGCTGGCGATTTCAGAGTCCCAAGCGACATAAGCAAGCTTAATGGTTTTACCTGCATCGCTTCCAGCTGCAGAGTTATTGTCCTCTGTTGCCGTGTTGCTGCCGCTGTTGTTTGCATTATTAGCAGTGTTATTATTGCTGTTATTTCCTCCACAAGCGGCTAATACCAAGGTGAACACCATGGCTAACGTGAAAAGCTTAAGTGCATGTTTCTTCATTCTTTCGACCTCCATTATATTTATTGAAAAGAAAGTAGAACTTTCTTAACATCCAATGTGGTGCTGAAAGCCATCATATGATGAGTAGGCTTCCAGCGAATTTCATAGCCTTCGGTTATTTTTTATTGTTCGATTTGATCACATTTTGGGTCATCCGATCGAGAACGATCGCCAAGATGACGACGGCTAATCCAGATTCAAAGCCGACCCCGGTCTTCGCCTGAGTTACAGCCCGGTAAACATCGGAACCGATACCCTGCGCACCAATCATCGATGCGATGACAACCATGGATAAGGACAGCATAATCGTCTGATTAATTCCCGCCATGATAGTCGGTACGGCTAGCGGCAGCTGCAGCTTAAACAGCTTTTGAGACGAAGTCGAACCGAATGCATCGGCCGCTTCCACTAAGTCTTTAGGTACTTGCTGAATGCCTAAATACGTCAAGCGGATGGTAGGAGGTACTGCAAAGATGACCGAAGCGATTACGCCCGGAACCACCCCTAACCCGAAGAATGTAACGGCAGGGAGCAAGTACACGAAAGCAGGCATCGTCTGCATGAAGTCCAAAATGGGCTGCATGACTTTATAGAAGGAAGCTTTTTTCGCGCTTAGAATACCTACTGGAATTCCGATCACGATGGAACAGAGTGCAGAGGTGACGACGAGCGCCAAAGTCTGCATCGTATTGTCCCAATAGCCTAAATTTTCAATGAGCAGCAGACCAATGATGGAGAACAGACTCACTTTCCAACCGCCGAAACGGAAGGCAAGCAGGGCTATAATCAGCACCATGACTAAAGGATGGAGAGAGTCGAAGCTCCATTCTAATCCTTCAATGATGGCGGAAATAATACTGGTTATGCGTTCAAATATAAAACCGAGATGATCATTAAGCCAATCTTCGGCAGAATCCACCCAATCTGACAAGGGGATTTTGGAGCCGATTATGGCATAGCTGTGTCCTAACATAAGCTCACTCCTTTTCCAATCCGTTGCCGGATAAAGCGCCTAAGACCGCGCCTCGGACAATGAGTCCTTTTAACCGCTGCTCTTCGTCTATCACAGCAAGCGGAATACGCGCCACGCTGATCGCATCGAATAATTCGTACAGCAGCGTATCTGGATGGGTAGTCGGAAATTCCCGAATCAGAATGTCCTCCAGCTTTTTCCCTTCCTTTACGGCAGCTGAAGCATCTTCAGCTGTAACCGCCCCAAGCAGCTTCCGGTCTTTACCGACCACATATAAGCTGGAAATGCCGTTTTTCCTCATTAGCTCGAGGGCGACACGCGGCCCGCGGTCGATCGTAACGGCCTCTGCACGGCGCATTACATGAGAAGCGGTCAGCACCTTGGACACATCGACATCTTCTACAAAGCGCGCCACGTAGTCGTTTGCCGGATTCATCATAATTTCTTCCGGTGTGCCGACTTGTACAACGCTTCCGTCTTTCATGAGTGCAATGCGATCTCCAATCCGCAGTGCTTCATCCAAATCGTGTGTAATGAAGATGATCGTTTTCTGCATTTTGGACTGCAGTTCCAGCAGTTCATCCTGCATATCTTTGCGAATCAATGGGTCCAACGCGCTGAAAGCCTCGTCCATGAGTAAGATTTCCGGGTCGTTCGCAAGCCCGCGAGCGAGTCCAACACGCTGCTGCATCCCGCCGCTAAGCGAGTCTGGATATTGGTTCTCCCAGCCTTTTAGCCCAACTAGCTCGAGGGCAACGGTTGCTTTCTCTTTGCGAAGCTTTTTGTCCACGCCTTGAATTTCTAAACCATATTCGACATTTTGCAGAACCGTTCGATGTGGGAAAAGAGCGAATTTCTGAAAAACCATGCTCATTTGTTTTCTCCGAACCTCGCGAAGCTTTTCTTGATTCATCTCGACAAGGTTTTTGCCGTGAATGAGCACTTTGCCTGAAGTCGGCTCGATGAGTCGATTTAACAGACGTACTAAAGTCGACTTACCGCTTCCCGATAATCCCATGATGACGAATATTTCACCTTGATGAATTTCAAAATTCGCCCGATTGACCCCCACGGTATGCTTCGTTTCCTTTAAAATCTTTTCTTTGCTCCAACCCTTTTCTAATAGTGGAGCAATTTTTTTCGGATCGGAACCGAATATTTTCGTTAAATTTTCTACTTGAATGAGCGGCATGCGCCTCACCTACTTTCTCCGTCGCGTTTACTCTTTCAAGTCTAAGGGAAGGAAAATCAAGGGTCAAAAGTGTTCAGTGTACGTACCGTACGTTCAGTAAAAACTTTACGAACTTTACTTGCCGTATGCTCCGTTTTCCTTACAATTCCTTTTCAACATGACGCTTTACATTATGAATTACATTTTTTAGAATGAGTTGTAACTAAAAAAAGCAGTATGCTAGGGAATATAAAGTCCTCTTAGGAGGGGAAATGATGACATCAACTGACAGCTTGGCGGAAGAGCAGCAGATTAAATTAAATAAGGCCAGACACCGCGTAATTGAGACGGTGGGTAAAAATATGGAGCTTTACGGCGTGACCATGTCGATCGGACATTTATATGGAGAGATGTTTTTTAAGGATCATCCTGTTACGCTGGACGAAATGGGTCAAGTGATGGGCATGAGCAAAACGAGCATGAGCACGGGCATGCGGGCATTGATGGATTTGAAAATGGTGAACAAGGTATGGGAGAAAGGCTCAAGAAAAGATTTATATGAAGTGGAATGGGATTGGTACCAATCGTTTGCCGATTATTTCAGCATCAAGTGGCGAAAATTGACGGAAATGAATATGCAGGCGCTCAAAAGGTCGATGAAGGAAATCGAATCCTTATTAGAGGAATGTACGGATAACGCCGATGCCAAGCGTTTGCTGGAGCTGGATTTGAAGAAAATGAAGGAAGCAATTCAGTATTACAAGTGGCTGGGAAGACTGATTGACAGCTTAGAAGAAGGAACGATCTTTGATTTTCTGCCTAGAGTAGAGGATTAAGTTGACATTGCATACGCGGATCATTAAAATTAACAACAATACCATGATCATGGAAATAAAATTGATAATGCAATGACAGGAAAGAGTAAGCATGATGAACGTACTTCAGAGAGCCGGCGGTGCTGAGAAGCCGGTGTACGTCTGTGCCGAAGTGGGTCCTCGAGCAGATTCCCGAAATGGCAATAAAGTAGGCGAATCCGTTTCTTCCGCGTTAAGGAAGCAGAGGCTGTTAGCTGCAGTGAAATGAAATGTGTGTATATCCAAGGCAGCAAAGCGAATCAGGGTGGCACCACGAGCTCTTCGTCCCTATGGGAGAAGGGCTCTTTTTGTTGTTTAAATGAAGAAAAAAAGTGAAGATGATGAAAGGGGAAAGAAATATGAAAAAAGTACTTTCAGGGATTCAGCCCAGCGGAAATTTAACGCTCGGCAATTACATTGGCGCACTGAAAAATTTTGTAACGATGCAGCATGAATATGAGTGTTATTTTATGGTAGTCGATTTGCACGCCATTACTGTACCGCAGGAACCGGCCGCGCTTAAAGAACAGATCGAGTCTCTGGCTTCCCTGTATGTGGCGGCGGGCATCGATCCGAACAAAGCGTCGGTATTCTTACAGTCTCATGTTCCTGCCCATGCGGAGCTTGGATGGCTCATGACGACGCTGTCCTATATGGGGGAATTGGAACGGATGACCCAGTTTAAAGATAAGTCGGCGGGCAAGGAGTCGATTCCTACCGGTCTGTTCGTTTATCCGACATTGATGGCGGCAGATATTTTGCTGTATGATGCCGATTACGTGCCGGTGGGCGACGATCAGAAGCAGCATTTGGAGCTGACACGGGACTTGTCCGAGAGGTTCAATCACCGCTTTGGCGATACGCTGAAAGTGCCGGAGCCCTATATTCCAGAAGTAGGGGCTAGAATTATGGCGCTTGACGATGCAAGCAAAAAAATGTCCAAGAGCAGTCCAAATCCATCGAGCTATATTGCGCTGTTAGATGAACCGGATGTTATCCGCAAAAAAATCAAACGGGCGACCACGGATTCGGATATGTCCGTTCGTTTCGATAAAGAGAAAAAGCCTGAAGTGACGAACTTGATTAGCATTTATGCGCAATGCTCTGGTTTGTCGGTCCAGCAAATCGAGGAGAAATACGAAGGGAAAGGCTACGGGGACTTCAAAAAGGATTTGGCTGAGCAGGTTGTTGGAACGCTGGAGCCGATCCAACAGCGTTACAAAGAAATCCGCTCATCTGGAGAAATTTACGATATTTTAAAGAAAGGTGCGGAGAAAGCGAACGCTACCGCATCGAAGAAGATTAAAGAAGTGAAAGAGAAGATGGGCTTTTTGCTGCCAAACTAATCGTTTTGCTGCTTTCTGCGAATCTTTGCTTTCACGATAAAGCCGGCACCGACCATGAATATGTACAAAACGATAAACAGCAGAGCCAGCCACGGCTGTCTGTAGCTAAGCGAGGCGCCGGTTAAGATTAACAATATAACGGAACTTACAGCAAACAAAAGGGATAAGCTTTTGCTCATGAGTTGTACTCTCCTTCATGTCACATGTAATAAAAACGATTTCGGTATTATTTTGCCTGAAATCGTTTTTTGCTTCAAGTGTATTCATTATTTAAAGGATGTGACCAATCACTTTTCGGAGTGTGTAGGGAATGTTCAGCCGTGTAACTTAGGCAGCGCTCAATGACGATTTTTTTAATATGGTAAAAAATCGTTTTCTTTTGAATAAGGTTGAAAAAGGCGTGCCATAATATGTTTGCAAGCTTGCAAACCGCTTTACATCTCAGAAAGGAGAGTGCTTCATCATGGCAAGCCGCAACCGTACAAACGCGTTAGTCGTACCTCAAGCAACTTCCGCATTGGAACAGCTAAAATATGAGGTAGCACAAGAACTCGGAATTCAAATCCCTCAAGACGGGTACTATGGAAACATGGCGACACGTGATACAGGAGCTATTGGTGGACACATCACTCGCCGCTTGGTTCAAATTGCGGAGCAAACCATGGCTGGTTACAACCGTTAAAATCATGGATTGTATAAATGATTGCAGCGCCGTGCTCGCACGGCGCTGTTTCATATTCTTAAAGCTTTTATTCTTGAATCAATTTCATAATGCATCGTTCTAAAAAACTGTAGACTAACCCGACTACAAATTTACAGTTCAAAAATTAAGCTACATCAAGCTGCAACTGACGGTTTATGCGATCACAAGCTAATTTTGTG
>NZ_JBHSQV010000127.1:0-14819 GCF_042658665.1 Marinicrinis lubricantis | reverse complement strand
GCCCTTGTTAAACAATCCTCAAACCATTGGCGTGTTTGTCAAGAGCGATTGCGGCGCATCTCCTTCCAGTAAATAGGAGAGAAGCTAACCCTTTAGGTAGTTTTCATAAATCTTTTGACACTACCTACACATTTGCTTTGGACAGCAGCTGTTGAATTTCCTCGAGCTGACGAGTGGTCATTTTCACATCCTGCTGCATCAATTGTTTTAATTCCGGGTCAGAAACCAGCATCTGCATCGTTTTCGACTTCGTTAAGCTGGTTGTCTTAAAGACCGCCATTTCATGAAGATCCACCGTTTCGTGCAAGGCGTACTGATTTTGCTGCATGGCTTCGTTCACCTCCTCTGATATGGTCCTCCTTTACGGTTTCAACACGACCTTAATACAGCCGTCCGCCTTCGTATCAAATATCTCGTATCCGTGCTTCGCTTCATCCAGCGGCAGCACATGGGTTATAATATCGCCTGGATCGACTCTGCCTTCTGTCACCAGCTCGTACATCTGCGGCATATAGTGAATAACTGGAGCCTGGCCTGTGCGAATATTCACATTACGCATGAAAATATCTCCGAATGGAAAAGCATTGTATCTCGCACCGTACACCCCCGTCACTTGGATCATGCCGCCCTTTCTAACAGCCTGAGTCGCTGCAACGAGAGCTCCCATGGCTCCGCCATGAAGCTTGAGGCCCGATGCAAGAAACTCCATCGGGGTCATTTTCCCGTCCATGCCGACACAGTCAATCACAACATCTGCGCCGCCTTGCGTAATTTCCTTTAAGTAGCTGCCGATATTTTGTTCCTTTTCAAAGTTGATCGCTTCAACATGGTTCGTTCGCATCGCATGGTCCAGCCGATATTGTACATAATCTACGGCAATGACCCGCTTAGCTCCTTTCAGCCAAGCGAATTTTTGCGCCATTAATCCGACGGGACCGCATCCCAGCACGATGACGGTATCCCCATCCTTGACTCCGGCATTATCTACACTCCAATATGCTGTCGGCATTACATCGGCAATGAGGCACAGCTTCTCATCGTCCACCTCGTTATTTTCGGGAATTTTGAAAGGAACAAAATTCCCGTATGGAACGCGCAAATATTCTGCTTGCCCGCCCGGATATCCGCCAGTTGTCTCCGAATAACCAAAATACGCGCCCATCTCCCCGTTCGGATTGGACTGATCACATTGGCTCTCCAACTGATTTTTACAGTAAAAGCATTCTCCGCAGCTGATGGTGAAAGGGATGATTACACGATCCCCCTTCTTCACCTTCGTCACCTCCGGACCCACTTCCTCAACGACACCCATCGGTTCGTGGCCGATAATATAGCCTTGAGGCAGGTTAGGAATCATTCCGTGTATCAGATGCAGATCCGATCCGCATATTCCCGTCGTCGTTAATTTGATGATGATATCGTCTGGTTTCTCGATTTTCGGATCGTCAACCTGCTTCACCTGTACGTCTTTTATGCCTTGAAACGTTACAGCTTTCATCAATCAGTCTCCTCCCAAGTTCATGGTTCTCGCGTTGCAAACAGGCCATCACGCGAAGTCGGGTTCGGGAACAGCTCCATGCCTGCGATTTGAACGGCCGTATTGGCCGATTTCATATCGAGCTCAACCTGCTGCGCGGAGCCATAAGGGAACAGCCAGCCCTTGCGTATCATGAGCTGAGATACCTCCTCGTGAAGCAGCAAAGCTTCATCGAGCAGCTTTCTTAGCAGCATTCTAACCTCAGGCGTCGCCGTTTCCGACAAAGCGAACGCACAGTTGCGAACCCCATTTTTCGCAGCCAACAGAAAATCGAGTGCGAACGTCGCATCTGCCAGCTCTGGCATGCCTACCGCATTGATCGGATCTAAATAGTCTTGATTCATCTGCTTTCACCTCCGATTAGTGGACATGACCTTGCGTATAAAGCTTCTGTATATCCTGAATCGCTTGTGTCGTTTGCTGCACATCTTTTTGCATTAACGCTTTTAATTCCTCATCAAAGACTAAACCCTGCATCATTTTCGATTTGGCGAGGCAAATCGTTTTAAAGTTGAGCAGTTCATGGATCTCCATATATTCATGCGGCGCCAATCCAGTCTGTGCCAACTTCTTCACCCCCTTATTCTGTCAAATGTATCGTTTCCATCATTTGAGTGAAATATGAGAAACCAAACTGAATGCCAAAAAGCCTGTCAAGCTCCATAAGAATGGAATGCTTGTCAGGCTTTCAAATCACATGTAATACACGCGTTTTTTATTTGTCCCTATGTTCACTGAGAGCAGCTAGCCCCAGCGCTAACGCACCGCACAGGCCCGCGTTATCTCCTAAACCCGGCGGCACAATATATTGGTCTATATGCTTAACGACCGCGTCTGCACCTACATAGCCATTCAATCCCTTCTTCACTTCCTCGTGAATCAAAGGGAACAGCTGCTGCTGTTTCATGACACCGCCGCCTAAAATAATCTTCTTCGGAGAAAGCATCAAAATCGCACTGATCACCGCTTGACTTATGTAATAGGCTTCCATTTGCCAAGCTGGATGATCCTCCGGAAGCTCGTACGCTTTTTGCTTCCAGCGCTTCTCAATGGCAGGTCCTGCTGCTACCCCTTCCAGGCAGTCACCATGATATGGGCAAAACCCTTCGAAAGTATCGTCTGGATGCTTCCGCACCATGATATGACCGGCTTCAGGATGAACCAAACCATGGACCAACCGCCCTTCCGCCAGTACACCAGCGCCAATTCCGGTTCCAATCGTGTAATATACGCAGCTGTCTAAATTTTGGGCTGCGCCCCACATCGATTCCCCGTACGCAGCTGCATTCACATCCGTGTCCCAGCCATACGGCACATCAATGGCACGCTTCATCGTTCCTAAGAAATCAAATCCTGACCAGCCCGGCTTCGGTGTCGTAGTTACATGTCCGTACTGATCGCTGCTGCGGTCGATGTTAATCGGTCCGAATGTACCGATCCCGATCGCCTCGACCTGCTTGTCCTTAAAAAAATCAATAACTTTCGGCAAAGTCACGTCCGGCTGTTCTGTGGGAAAGCTGATTCTTTCTTCGATGCTGCCGAATTCATTACCAATTCCGCAAACAAATTTTGTTCCTCCTGCTTCAACTGCGCCAATACGCATCTATAACCACCTCGAGTCTTATTTTAACCTATGTACCTTTTGCTGGCGATAAGACGATACGGGTTAACATTATAAAAACCACGCTCCGAAGGCTGCCCCGGCGAGAACCACAACCCACGGAGGACATTTCCAAGCTATGAGCATGATGAACAGAATCATCGCTAGCACGAAGTCCTTTGAAGAGCTGATCGTGCTCGTCCATATCGGATCGTAAAGCGCAGCCAGCAAAATACCGACGACAGCGGCATTCACACCTGTGAGGGCAGCTTGGACCATGCGAATGCTCCGCAGCCGATCCCAAAAAGGCATAACTCCAATCACCAGCAAGAAAGCAGGTAAAAAGATTGCTGCCGTTGCGACCATCGCTCCCATCCACCCATCCATCACCGCTCCCGCATACGCCGCAAACGTAAACAACGGACCAGGCACGGCTTGTGCCGCTCCATATCCCGCTAAAAAGTCGGATGAACTCATCCATCCTGGTGTGACGAGTTCACTTTCCAACAGCGGGAGCACAACATGACCTCCACCAAATACGAGCGAGCCCGAGCGGTAAAAGCTGTCGAAGAACGCCACCCAGTCATTGCCCGACGCTTCTCTTAGTATCGGCAGGAGGAAAAGCAGGAGGAAAAATAAAACGAAGCAAAAGACCGCAGCGGAGCGTCGTACAGGCACCGGGATGTGCTGCTGCCTTGGCTCTATAGGCCGCCTGTAGAGCAGAATACCTGCACATGCCGACGCAAGAATGATGACAATTTGACTGAGTGCCGACGCCCAAAGCAGTGCAGCTGATGCCGCAGCGATCGCAATGGTCATGCGGATCTTATCCGGAGCCAGCTTTTGCCCCATATTCCATATCGCTTGCGCCACGATGGCGACCGCAACGATTTTCAAGCCGTGCAGCCACCCAGAGCTGCTCACTTCAAACCCCTGCATGAAAAGAGCGAACAGGACGAGCGCTAGCACCGATGGCAGAGTGAACCCTATAAAAGAACAAATGCCGCCCAGAATGCCGGCACGCATGAGTCCAATCCCAATCCCTACTTGACTGCTGGCAGGGCCCGGAAGAAATTGACATAATGCAACCAAATCGGCATAACTGCGTTCATCTAACCATTTCCTTTTTTGAATATATTCATGTTGAAAATATCCTAGATGAGCTACCGGTCCTCCAAAGGAAGTCAATCCAAGCTTTGTAGAAACGATAATAACTTCAAGCAACCTTCTTAGCTTTCCGACTTGTTTCACTTGTTCTACTGCCATGTGTTCAATCCCCTCGAATCTTAGTTTGAAACAAGGCTTCATCTGAACGAGAACAAGACCAACATCTTTCACTCACCGTCCTGTTCTTTTCACGTCTCGTCCATTGTTCCATGATTCCCCATCATTTGTCTATACTTTAGTCGTGATACAACCTTATGAAAAATTGCTTCACAGCAACATGATTTGCCCTATGAATATCGTTAAATAAGCAATCCAAATTGTGGTATAATTACAATTATAAGTTTTTTTGTTATTTACGAACCTGCATAAGAACGGTACCTTTTTATAACCTCATTTGAATCGTTAGCATTGATATGCTATGTACTTTTGGTTGAGACAGCGAATGATGTGATGAAATTGATTTCAGTATACCTTGTTTATTAGGGGCGCGCTTTCGTTTACATGAATTTCATAAATCGAACGGTGTAAATCCCTGATTGCATTCGGGCAGAAACGGAGGAATCGACTATGAACATTGTACTATTCCTACTGGAATATATTCGTGTTGTCATCCTTCTTCTTCTGGGCCATGGATTACTGGTCGGATTGGAAGGCTGGCTTCTCTCTCATTTCTCCCTTCATATTCCGGATAACGCATTTTTGCTGCTATTTATCGGGAACTTCTGCATTCTCCTGATCTTATACCGCAATCTCCTGCAATTCAAAGGCTGGTTCGTAACGAAACAAACAAAAAAACTATCGCTGCGGCAAAATCTGATCCTCCTATGTGTCGCCGTTATCAGTCTATCGTTCGCCTTCATGTGGTAGAAAAGATTAAGGACCACATGATGACTTCACTCGTAAGTTCAGATCCCTTCCGATGGGTACACACAAAAAAAACAAGGTCATCCTTGATTTTATCAAGATACCTTGTTTTTTTACGCCTTTCTTTTCGCATGACCCTGAGCAGTGAAATCGCATCAACAAGACGGTCACCCAATATGTTTCGCCACCGCCAACAAGTCAGAAATGAGCAACCATACAGATTAGTTTAATTAGAGACTTGCCCTTTAGACTAAGCTTCGTTTTCCTCATCTAGGTTCGGGGCAGCGATCAGCATGTTGTTTTTAAGCAGAAGCGCTTGGTTTTCTATCATATATTCGATGATCGGCTTCACATAAGCTCTGATGTCGTCCGTTACCCGAGCGAATCCAAGCGTTTGAACTACGGAATGAATCACCGTATCTTCATCCGCTCCAAAGCATTCCCGCACAACTTTTTCAATAGCTGCCTCCATCTCTTCCTTCGCGATATAATCCACTTTCTTGTTTGTCAGCGCGGATCGATTCCTTACTGTTGCCGTCTGCATGCCTTTCAGCCAGAGGAATTCTCCTCTTCGCTCTACTTCTCCGGCATTCTCAATCGCCTGTTCAAGATGCTCTTGAATTCTGCTTCCTAATCGTTTCAGACCAGCAGCATCCGTAATGCGTTTCATGACCTCATTCACATGGACTGGACTCTCTGCTTCTACCACTTGAAGCACCCATGATGACACCAAAGGAAGCGGCATCGTATGAAAATCCTTGCCCTTTAAATCGATATGAAGCTCCGCTGCACGATATGGCTCTGCCCCGGTTTCCGATTCCTTCGAGACAGAATCATCTCGCTCAATTTCATAGGCCACATGCGGCAAATTCGTATCAAGGCTTTCAGAATCCTCGGCTGTGCAATCCATTTTCGCCTCCTCGATCGCTGCGACTACCCGCTTCAGCTCACGTTCCGGATGTCTGAACCAGTCCGTACTCCATACCCGATGAATCCTCCAGCCAAGACCTTCCAGCACCTCCTGCCTGAGCCGATCACGATCTCGTGCCGAACGAGAGCTGTGGTAAGCCGCTCCATCACATTCGATCCCCAGCAAAAATCGGCCTGGCGACTGCGGATCAACGACTGCCAAATCGATAAAGAAACCACCGGAACCGACCTGACTCTTCACTTCATAACCCAGTTTCATTAACGATTCACTGACCGCTTGCTCAAACGGGGAATCAAAGTCCTTCCCTGTGGCAACGGGAATATCTAGTTGCCCACTGTCGGCATACTTCAGGAAAGTCTTTAACGCTTTTACCCCCCGAGCATTGGAACGATTCAGGTCGATATCGTCGGAGGATAGATTCGTGAACACTTCACAACGCAGTCTTGCTCTGGTAATCAATACGTTCAATCTGCGTTCACCGCCTTCGCGGTTCAGCGGACCGAAATCCATCGCCAGGTAGCCTTCGCTCGTTTTTCCGTAGCCGATGCTGATCAATATGACGTCTCGTTCATCCCCTTGAACGTTTTCTAAGTTCTTCACGAAGAAAGGTTCGTGAAGATGAGAGGTAAAGAACGACTCACAAGACGGATCGGCTCTCCGCAGAATTTCCAGCTCATTCTGTATAGCCTCCATCTGTACCTTGCTGAACGCGGCCACCCCTAACGTAAGATGGGGGCGCGATTTTGCATGCTCCATCACCGCTTCAGCGACCGTTTTGGCTTCCAGCGGATTCGTCCTTGTTCGGCCTCGATCATAATACGTATGCGGCAAATAATTGTATATTAAACCAGAATGATGCTTATCCGCGTCTGGACTCGGAAATACGACCAGCTTATTTTCATAGAACTCATGATTGGACACCATGATCAGCGATTCATGACGGCTGCGATAATGCCATCTCAGCATACGCTGCGGAGCGTTCTGTCCAACAAACAATCCGAGAATACTCTCCATATCCGCTACGAAAAGATCCTCTTCCCCTTCGTCCTCCTTCGAAATCGAGTCGAAGAAGTTGGTCGGAGGCATCTGCTTGCTGTCACCGACCACAATGGCCTGCTTGGCGCGAATAATCGCTCCGAAAGCATCCACAGGCTTCACTTGACTCGCCTCGTCAAAGATGACCAGATCGAATTCCAGACTGCCGGGCTGCAGATAAGTTGAAATCGACAGCGGACCCATCATAAAAATCGGTTTAATGGCTTGGATCGCATTGCCCGCTTTCAGCATCAACTGTCTGATCGGAAGGTGTCTCGTTTTCTTCTCAAATTCTCGCAGCAGTACACCTAACTGCCCGCCGGCTTCATAGCTCGGCAGTTTGTTCCAGTGATGCAGCGCCAGCTTCACTCGGTTCAGCAAAGCAAGCGATTGATCCAGCTCTCTGAACTTTTGAACGGCATGCTCGTGCCTGCTGCTGTCGAATTGGGCAAGCGCCGGACGCTCTATGAATGCCTTCGTCACGATGATTTGATACCCATTCCATTTAAAGGCATCCACAAGCCGCTCCTCGGCATCATCCCAGTGCTCAGCCAATGCTGTAAATGGCTGCAGCTGTTCCTGCTCGCAGACTTGAATTAGCTGGTTGTAAGAAGCCATTTCCTGTAGAGCCTCTGCCCGCTCCGACCAATCCGTCCATAGATCAATCAGCACGGATAATTCCTGTTCGTCCAACTCTGCATCGCTGCCAAATCGTCTTTCTGTAGAAAATTCCGCCAGCTCGGTGACTCTGCTCGCTGTGCGATGAACCTCCCTCGTTGCTGTAGCCAGTTCGCTTTTCATTTTGACTAATTCTGCTTTATCCTTATTTCCGCTCAACACATCTAGCGTCCACTCCGGAAGCTGTCCGTCTTGAATTTCCTCATGCAGCTTTACGGTCCAGGCACAGACGGCTGACAACTGCCGCCAATCCGAATCCATCCCTCTCCACTGTGATGAGAATAAGGTAATACCTAACTGCTCGTGGCTCATGATGGTTTCCTTTAGACGGCGCGCCTCCATTACGGTATCTACGATCTCTATCAGCGTGGCCGTTTTCTGCTTCGGATCTTTACACAAACCGAGCAAACGGCTTTTCGCCTTACGATAGCTTCCGGATAAGAACCTCCACCATTTATCCGAGTACGCAGCAATCGTCTGCCGAATATCCAAAAGCTCCTGCTCCCATGCTTCCGGCAGCAGAATGGAGTCATACTTTTTACGCAGGCTTGCATACGCTTCGCCTGCTTCGATCCATTTCATTATTCGTTCTGCGTCGCTTTTCCAAAGCGGCGAATGGAGCGATACGTGCTGAATTTCCGGAGCAGCGGCGGTCTTGTCAAGCATTGTGACAAACGCGAGTGCTCCTGACATGTGTGTCGGCATCGGGACTTGAAGCTCAGCAGCGTCATTTTGAAGCAGGCTTATGAGCGCTTGCGCCTTCTCTCTCGCGGCTGAAGCGGCTTGGCGCAGCTCATCCACATCCGCTGGAAGAACGACTTTCTTTAAGCTCCCCCAGAACGGGTGCTTGGCAGGCGAACCGATTGATCGAATAAGATTTTGCAGCTCTTCCAGAAGGGCTTCCCGTTTCTTGAATTGTTCCGCAGTCCAGCTCTCCATTAATGATGCCGAGACTTTCGGCAAGGTGACCTGCGATTGATGGCTTGCAAAACGAACAAGCTCTCCAAGCGCTGTGTAAGGCGTAACACCGGTTTGGCCTACAGGTGAATTGAGTGCCTCGCCATATTCATTCAAGCGGTTCCGCAAATCCTCCAGAAGCGCGATATCTCCATCTCCTGGATCACCGGGTTTTCCGAGATCCAATGTTGATTTCAGCTCACTCAGCAGTGTTTTTTTGTTCGTCTTATGGCTGTGCAGCTCTAAGCAGGCCACACCTAATCCAGCTGCATCCAGCCTTCGCTTAACGACTTCGAGCGCAGCCATCTTTTCCGATACGAACAATACCTTTTTACCTGCGCCGATAGATTCGGCGATCAGGTTCGTGATCGTCTGAGATTTCCCCGTTCCCGGTGGCCCTTGAATGACCATATTGCGCCCTTGAGCCGCATCCAGGATCGCCATGAGCTGAGAACTGTCAGCATCCAGGATGTGATTCGAATCCGCCAAACGAATGTGCTTATCGAGCGAATCATCCTCAGGAATTGTACTGGATTCCTCTTGAAATCCATCCTCCAGCAAAGCCGTAATAACCGGATGGTTCTCCGGCCTGGCATGTTCCGGCCATAATGCGGTATCCAAATCACGGTACATCAAAAATTTCCCGAACGAAAAGAAGCCGATAACGATCGAATTCGTATCGACCATCCAGCCTTTCTGCCCTTCGATCGCCCGCTTCACCTCTTGAAAGTACGAAACGATGTCCGGATCTCCATCTTCCGGCAGCGCAGGTATATCCACACCGAAATCTGCTTTCATTTTTGCAGAAAGTGAAATATTATGACCGATCTCATCCTCTGTATATGACAGGGTAAAACGATGCCGTGCACTGACCCGATCCAGCTGAACAGGAACGAGAAGCAGCGGAGCCTTGCGCAGCTCTTGACTGTGCCCTGCTTCCTTCCAATGCAGCATGCCGAGTGCCATATAGAGGATATTGACACCCTGCTCTTCAATATAGGTTCTAGCGTAATAATACGTATTGAGAAGCCGCTGTTCCAGCTGTTTCTCCACATAAGGGGTTTGCAGCTTCGAGTCGATTTCATGCTCCAGAGGTTCTGAAGTCTCCTCCGGCTGACCGCTGACTTCCAATTCTACTTGTTCATGATCTATGGGAAACAAAACATCGTCCTGATGGTCACTCACGACAAGTTCGGATTGAGGCTGTTCTTTAGCGGAGTTCACTTCCAAGAAGGTCATTTTACGCTTCTGGCTGACCAGAATGCGAAAAACCTCTGTCGGCTTTTCCTGAACTATTTCGAGTCCGCGAGCTTTGAGGGTGCGGTAATTTAAGAGAGGGTTTCGAAGACCTAAATCAAGCAGCTCCTGGCGGGCCGCTTCTAGCTTTCTTTGTATCGGATGATGCTCCAACATAATTTTCCTCCTGAACCGTTCTTCCTATCACTCCATTCTTTAGTAGTAAATTATATCAATTGATACGTGAAAATGGTACAAAAACAAACAACTTTCTACAAACGCTGCACAATCCCGCGATACAGAACGAGCTTATTGGGAACAAAGACCTGCTCGCACGACATCTAGAAAATCATCTTTATGCTCGGGATGGCACGCGATCAAATACGGCTCCTCTATCATCCCATCTACTTCGTTGCCTTGAAAATCCATGACCAGCCCTCCCGCTTCCTTTACCATCAGCATGCCGGAGTAAAGATCATCCCCTTCGGAGTTGTACAGGACGATGCCATCCAAATCCCCTTTGGCCAGCATACACCACTGAAGCGTAGGAGCCCACAATCTCATCATTCTTTTAAAATGAATATCCAGATGCTGTCGCAAGTGAACCGCACGTGCATCATTTTGAACGACATGGCCTTGAATCCAGCCAATCGTGCCTTTTCGCAGCTCTGCCTTTTTGTTCACCCTCATTCGTTCATTGTTGCAAAAAGCCCCTTCGGATCGGCTTGTGAAAAATAAACGGTCCATGATCGGTTCATAGATGACCCCCATCACGGGCTCGAATTTATACAGCAGCGTAATTGAGCATGAAAACACAGGCAGCCCGATGACGAAGTTGTTCGTACCGTCCAGCGGATCTACCATCCAGAGCCAATCGCTGGCTTGTCCATTGTCTCCTGTTTCCTCGCTGTGAATTTGATGATCGGGAAAGAATCTCGTTATCTCTCTTAATATCACTTGTTCTGCCATAACATCTGCTTCTGTGACGACATCTCCGTAAGCTCCTTTTTCCTGCAGCACAGAAAACCGGCCAAAATGGTCTTTCACCACTTGACCGGCTTCCCTAATCGCTTGAATGGACACTTCCTTGGCCGCTTTCAACGTATCATTCATCAATATTCCACCTCGAAGATGGAGTCGATAATGATCGGTAATTGATCTCGAACAGACACCGCGCCAAACACAGACCTGGCATGCAGCCCCTTCTCTCCGAACAGCTCGATGAGCAGATCTGAGCAGCCATTCAGCACTTTGTGATGCTCTTCAAAGGAAGGATCAGCGTTCACAAAGCCTTGAATTTTGACGACTCGCTTCACCTTATCCAAGCTGCCAAGTTGTTCCTTCACGGCTGCCAGCACCTCGACTGCCGTTTCCCGGGCAAACAAGTATCCTTCCTCGGTCGAGAAGTCCTTACCTAGTTTTCCTTTCGGCTGACTTCCCGGTCCTTTACCGGATACGAACATCAACCCGTTCACGATGACCGCATTGACGTATTTTGCCGCTGGACCGCTCGCTTCAGGCAACCTTATACCCATCGACTGCAGCTTCTCTTCTATCGATTCTGTATTCATACGCGGCCTCCTAAGTAATCATACGAATGAATTATCGTAAAAAATCTTCTTTCATTTCATCCTCAGGATCCCAGATGGACCATGCGGCCTCAAGCAAATTCCCCTCAGGATCTCGAAAATAGAAGTACTTGGCTTCCCCGGCACCCAGCGTATGCAAAGGCTCAACTTCCACACCACGTTCCTTCAGCAGGCGGTGGGTATATTCAATATCGGGGCAATTGATCGCCATCACCGGAAACGGCTTTCCATTTCTCATCAATTGAAAGCTTTGAGGGTCGGTTGTTTCAATCAGCAGCAATGCAATAGCATGTTTGTGGGGATGGTGCAGCACGGCCAGGTACGAACCACGATCTTCGAATTTGTTGATCATCTTGAAATTCAAATTCGCGGTGTACCATTCAATAGAATGATCGATATGGGTTGTTGGAAGATACACGTAACCGATTCTAGTAAATGCAAATGGAGAGTTCATAGAATATATCTGCATCCTCTGCTATATAAAATGTAATAAACTCACTTTACGTACGCATCCAATATTTGCAAACCCCATCCTTGAGTTCGGACAATACGCCGTAGTTCGCTTCAATCACTCTTCTTGAGGCTAAATTATCTTGGTCACAGGTGATTAATACTAAGCCGATCTTTTTCCGTTTGGCTTCTTTCAGAAGCTCGCCCATAAATATTTTTCCATATCCCTTTCCGCGGCAGGAAGGACGGATAACGAAACGAATATGCCCTCCATAGCTTCGCAGTTCATCATTCAGCTCATGTCTCAGTTTTCCGTACCCGACGGGCTCACCATCGATATAGAGCCAATACACGGTTTGGGGTACCATATCGGGACCCAAATTCTTCCCTTGTGACATATTAATATACTGCTGGACCTTCTCTTGAAACTCTTCAAAAGTATCGACATATAGACCATTCACGAAGCCATATTCACTTGGTCCAATTTCTAAGGCCATACGATAAAGCACTTCACCGTCCATGATCGACAGCTTTCTCAATTCTGCTTTCATGATAACACTCCTCCCAGAAATTTGAACTTGGGTGAATCATTCAAAACCTATCCATGTGACGATAGTCTTCAAGAAGTTCGAACACTCCATCTGTTGATAACGTTTCCATATACGAATAAAATTGCATAACTGTGAATAAAAAAATCAGTATAATTCCATTATATCATTGTTTTCCATTTTTTATCATCTGCAATTGTTGTTAAATTTTTTTATCGGGAGATGAATTTCTTTAATCGCTTTCTACCCGTTTCCTCCGTAAAATTCGGATTCCTATTCGAAGAATGCAGTAGGCGCTGCTAAGTCCGATAAATACGGCGAACACGACAGGCCAAGCTTCATAGGAATTCGCCACGCCAAACGATACTTCATGTTGCAAACCATCTACATTTTCATACTTTTCCAATATATCAGGGACGTATGTCTTGGTCGTGTAATAGCCTCTTAAAGTCTTCCAGATGAAATAACCCACAATGACTAGTCCGCTGAAAAGTAAAGACTCGATCAAAATCCTTCTTTTCATACAGCACCTCTTGAATCCTTACATTTTCGAACCTAATGCTGCACAGAATTGGCTGTTCTCTCCACCGGATATAACCCCGAATGATCACACTATGACTCTTAACCATGTGTTCAGGCAGCCGATCTACATCAAAATATGCCGCATCCATCCTTGAGCTGATTCCGAAACCCGATATGTCACCATTTTACCTTTGATTTACGATGCGGACAAGCATGGGAAGTCGATACTCAATTCGCATAAAACTGCGCTGTTGTTATCTTGCTCATTCATTCATAACTGCATACAGCGGTTCATCTTAATAGGTATACTGATCATAGCGTTTATTCATTCTTACGGATTGTTGATAAAGGAGCGAGGTAAAATGAACCGTGAAAACTTCATCCGCTGGACTCAAATCTCTATCGAGCCTTGGCAGCTATATATTGCAGCTTCTCCTGATGGACTTTGCTATATCGGTTCGCCCCATGGCAGCTTCGAGGAAGCAGCAAGATGTATCCAGAAAGTATTTCCTGTCCACAGCTTAATCCGAGATGAACACACCCTTCAGCCCTTCGCTGAACAAATCATTCAATATGCCAAAGGAAAATTGCAGCAATTTACATTTCCATTAGACCTGAAAGGAACCCCGTTTCAACTCACCGTATGGAAATCTTTGTGCTGCATACCTTATGGACATAGCGTCTCCTACTCTGACATTGCCGAGCAAATCGGAAAATTATCTGCAGTACGAGCGGTCGGCACAGCGATTGGGGCCAATCCCCTTCTTATCGCTGTACCATGTCACCGAGTGATCGGGAAGAATGGAGCACTGACCGGGTATCGCGGCGGTATCGAGATGAAATCAAAACTGCTTCAGTTAGAGCAAAACGTAACCATTCGTCATTCCGCTGCAACCGCCCACAAATAAAATGAAGCGATCGTACCATACGGTGAATATCTTTGCCGGTACGTCTCGAACTGTTTTTTCGTTAAATCTGGAAGTTCGTACAATTTCATCATGCCGCGGCGTATAGCCAAGTCACCCCAGCTGACGACATCCCGCCGCTGCATGGAATGAATGAGCAGCATCTCCGCTGTCCACCTACCTACACCCGGCAGGGAGCTTAGACTTTGAACCACCTCGTCATCGGATTGTTCATCCAAAGCCTGTAAATCGAGTACACCTTCCTGAACCATCCTGGCTGCATTTTGGATGTAAACCGCTTTTTTCATCGTCATGCCGCACTGCTGAATTGCATCTGCCGGCTGCTTCGACATATTCTCCGGAGTTATTTCACCGAAACGTTCCTGCATCCGATCCCAAATGGTCTGAGCCGCCTTTGTTGATACGAGCTGTGATACCATCGCATTCATAAGTGCTGCGAACAGGTCGGGAATGACAACCCGCTTCACGGTGCCTATTCTTGTAATCACTTCACCCATTATTGGATCCGCACTCTTCAAATACTCTATCTCTTCTGTGCCATATTCAAAATATATGGGTTCCTTCGTGCCCATCCCTTGTCACATCCGTTTCTTATCGGAAAGTTCACGTCTTGTTTAATTTTAAAGCAGCAGATCATGTTCTATATGATACTCGAATCAATTTCATAATGCATCGTTCTAAAAAACTGTAGACTAACCCGACTACAAATTTACAGTTCAAAAATTAAGCTACATCAAGCTGCAACTGACGGTTTATGCGATCACAAGCTAATTTTGTGC